>NZ_JACBXX010000227.1 GCF_013415245.1 Streptococcus danieliae
TGAATAATAGCTGTCTCACAAGAGCGATTGGGACGAAAGCCATAACTATACTCTGAGAAGTGTCTTTCACAGATTGGACTGATGGTTTGAACAATCGCTTGTTGTACCATTCTGTCCCTGACTGTAGGGATTCCAAGATTTCGGACGCCACCATTTCGCTTAGGCATTTCAACTCGTAAAACTGGTTGAGGTTTGTACTTCCTCTGCTTTATAAGTTCCTTGGTTTCTCGCCAATGTTGCCGTAGGAAATTATCCATTTCCTCAATGGTAACTCCGTCGATACCAGCAGAACCCTTGTTTCTTTTTACCTGATGATAGGCTTCAAGCATATTGTTCCGAGATAATATCTTATCTAGCAATTCTGACATGTGCGTATTCCTTTCTTGTTTCGGTGTCTGAGGGACATCTTAGATTCGTGAACCTTCTCCTAGTCAATACGTGACCGTCTCCAGTTCTATCAGACCGTTCTTTTACAGACACAAGTGAAGTAGGATTACTTCGGTTAATTGTTCGCCCCTTCGCTCCATTTCCATTACAGAAACTTCATCACTACTATGGGTTCGGCTGACTTCTCATGATTCGTTGTTACTACGTCTACGACGCTCATGAGACCTCACGGGATAAGTCGTATATCTTTCCTCGTTTACTCTCGTGATCTACGCATATAGGTTACGACTACCTTTTGGGACTTTAGAGTTTTCAGCCTCCTCATCCACTACATACGCCTTCATATCACATTTCTGTTCGTAGAGCCACGATTTCGCTATCCCTTCCTCTCCCCGCTACCTCACGATAGTCAGGCTTGGGAGTCGCTATTGGGTTCACCGGTAGCAGGTGCCCACAGAGGACTTGCACCTCAGATATACGACATGCCCGTCGTACTAAAAAACGGGGTCAGGACCGCCTGTCCCAATCCCGTTTTCAGATAGTGTCAAAACTGTTCTTAATGGCTTTGGCCCTTTTGACCATAATAAGCATTGGGACCATGTTTCCGAAGATAATGCTTGTCCATCAAGAATTGTGGTGCTTCCTCAACCTGAGGATTGATGGCTTCTGTAAAGCGAGCCATCTTAGCAACTTCCTCTAAGACCACACTGTGGTAAACGGCTTCCTCAGGCGACTTGCCCCAAGTAAACGGCCCATGATTGCGTACCACAATCCCTGGCACTGCCATCGGATCCAAGTCACGCTCACGGAAGGTTTCAATAATGACAGTTCCCGTTTCCATCTCATAAGCCCGATCAATTTCATCCGCTGTAAGCGAACGCGCTGCTGGGATTGGCCCATAGAAGTAATCGGCATGGGTTGTTCCATAAAAAGGAATATCACGGCCAGCCTGGGCCCAGCCAACAGCTTCTGTTGAATGGGTATGAACAACCCCACCAACATTTGGGAAGGCCTTGTAGAGTTCAACGTGGGTCGCTAGGTCTGAAGAAGGGTTCAAATCGCCTTCGACAACATTCCCATCCAAGTCTGTCACCACCATATTTTCAGGGGATAACAAGTCATAGTCAACTCCACTTGGTTTGATAACAATCAAGCCTACTTCACGGTCAATGGCCGACACATTACCCCAAGTGAACTTCACTAAGCCATGCTGAGGGAGGGCAATATTTGCCTCATAAACCCGTTGGCGTAATTCTTTTAATAACATTAGAGACCTGCTTTCTCAATCAAGGGGTAAAGGAAGGCTTGGGCAGCTTGAATAGCAGCCTTGGTTTCCTCTACAGTTTCACAATTCTCAGACCACATTTCAATGAGGAAGGGACCTTGATAATTGGTCTCTTTTAGGACCTGGAAGGTCGCTTCCCAGTCGACACAGCCTTGGCCAAATGGTACATCACGGAATTGACCCTTGCTGGTCTCCGTAACAGGATAAGTATCCTTCAAATGCAAGGCTGCAATCGAGTTATGCCCCAATAGAAATTCTGAGTGGAAATCATTGTGCCAGGCAGCTAGGTTTCCTGTGTCTGGATACACGAACAGATAAGGAGAGTTGATTTCTTTTTCAACAGCCAAGTATTTTTCAATACTGTTGATAAACGGATCATCCATGATCTCAATCGCTAGCATTACCTGTGCTTGCTCAGCCCAGGTGCAGGCCTGGCGCAGATTTTTCAAAAAGCGTTTCCGTGTTTCTGGTGATTTGTCTTCGTAATAAACATCATAGCCGGCGAGCTGAATAACCCGAACTCCGAGATCTTGAGCGAGTTCGATACAGGCCTGCATGGTCTCCATAGACTTGGCTTCAAGAACTGGATCTGCAGACCCCATTGGATAGCGACGATGACCTGAAAAACAAATGGTTGGAATCCGGACACCTGTTTCATAGATGGCCTTAACCACTTCCAAACGTTCTTCCTTGGTCCAGTCTAGCCGAGCCAAGCGCTCATCGGATTCATCGACCGACATTTCTACAAAGTTAAAGCCAAGTTCCTTGGCAAACTCCAAGCGTTCTTTCCAAGTGAAGTGCTTAGGTGTTGCTTTTTCATAAATACCGATTGGACGTGCCATAATCTACCCCCAAATTCGACGGATTTCATCCTTAAATTCACGTGCCGCTTGAGCTGGATTTTCAGCTTCAGTGATTCCACGGCCAGCAATAAAGGTATAGACATCAATACCTTCAAACAGTTTGAGGGTATCCACATCCAAACCACCCGTTACAGAAACCCGGAAGCCCATGTCTACCAATTTTTTAACCTTGGTCAAGTCTTTTTCACCCCAAGTTTCCCCAGCTAATAGGGCATCACGAGATTGGTGGTAGATAGCTTGGGAAATACCTGCATCAAGCCAGAGTTGCGCTTGTTCATAAGTCCAGTCCCCGTAAAGCTCGATTTGGATTTCTCCCTTGTCTCCACGGACCTCTTTGATCGCTTTCAAGGCTGCTTCCATAGTTGGAATGGTGGCACTACAGATACAGGTCATCCAGTCGGCACCACGTTTTGCATTATTAGCTGCAACTGTTCCCCCAGCATCCGCACACTTGGTATCTGCCACGATGACTTTATCTGGGAATAGACTGCGAAGCACTTCTACCAATTCACTTCCTACCTGCAGCAAACAGACTGTTCCAGCTTCGATAATGTCAACTTCCTGTCCAACAGAAACAGCAGCTTTGATAGCTCCTTGCAAGTCTGAATGATCCAATGCAACTTGTAAATTTGGAATTTGTGTCATTTCTTTCTCCTTTAACGATTTACCGTTTCCCTTATTCTGATACTCAACACTATTTTGCATTCAAACGAGGCTGCAAGAGGCAGCGACGTGTGAAAAAATAGAGGTCCGATTAGCTTTCCAAATCCAAACCTTCCAAATAAGGACTGTTTTTAGATTCATCAATCATTGCCAAGACTTCTGCTGGGCTTTGGCAATTGCTCAAGCGTTCAATTGAATTTTCCAATTCAAAGAG
The DNA here is from genome assembly GCF_013415245.1 of Streptococcus danieliae. Lineage (GTDB taxonomy): Bacteria > Bacillota > Bacilli > Lactobacillales > Streptococcaceae > Streptococcus > Streptococcus danieliae_A. The sequence goes on from NZ_JACBXX010000227.1 coordinate 3,413, forward strand.
GGCAATGATTTGCGGAATCGCCACACTGGTGTGGATTTCAGAACTAGTTGCAGCCAAGGCCAAGAGAACTTGAACCTCTTTACCATCTGAGAAGGCAACTGGTTCTGTTAGGGTAACAAGGGAGAAGGAATCACGTTTTACACCCGCTTCTGGACGCGCGTGAGGCATCGCCATTCCTGGCATCAAGATATAGTAAGGACCGTATTCTTCTGTAGATTCGAGGATGGCATGATAATACTCTTCCTCAACTGCTCCACTCTCAATCAGTGGATCAATAGATAGGCGAACGGCTTCTTGCCAAGTATCGGCACTCAAACCAAGGCGAATGGAATTGTTTTCTGTCAAAGCTTGTTTTAGGTTCATACTGGGACCTCCTACTATAAAAGAGGGAGCAGGAGAATTCTCCGGGCTCCCTTTGTGTACCTGCGATTAAAGAACTTGTGACAATTTTTCTTTAATTTCTGCGTCATCCATAAGGTTATCCAACCCGATGATGTGACCGTTTGTGCGTCCTTCCAACTCGTTTACCAAGTGGATAGAAGCGATTACGATATCGTAACCAGATGCCAATCCTTTTGCCTCACCAACACTACAAGAGTTGACAGTGAAGTCTGATTGACCAAGACCACGAAGGGCATTTTCAACCTTCATCTTGATAACCATGCTGGATCCCATACCGTTTCCGCAAGCTGTTAATACTTTAACCATAATGATTCTCCTTTTTCTTTATACAAAATGAGTGGGTCTTACTCTTCTGAGGGAATTTGACCCGCATAATAAGCTTCTTTATCTTTCGCTTTCGCAAATTGCAATTGAGGAATGATCAAGAAGAAGAGGCAGACCAAGGCAAAACCGATAATACCAAGATATTTGAAGAGGTAAGCGAATGGAAGCCAAGGGATATCAAAGTCGATATTTCCATGGTAACCACCATAAGACGCTAAACCAAGAAGGGAAACCGCAACCGCACCGAGGGCAACCTGAAGAATACCAGAGATGAAGGAAAGGGAAAGGGCCGCTTTCCAACCACCCCGCTTGTCTGCGTAAACAGCGATGGCTGCGTTGTCAAAGAATACAGGTACAAACCCTGTGATAATCAAGACTGGGTTTTTAAACACAATCAAGAGAACAATTGTTACCAATTGACCTAGTAAACCAAAGGCAAATCCTGAAAGAACCGCGTTTGGAGAACCAAATCCATAAGAAGCCGCAACGTCGACCGCTGGGAAAGAACCTGGCAAGAGTTTGCTTGAGATTCCTTGGAAGGCGTTGGTCAACTCAGATACGAACATCCGCACCCCTTGCATCAAGATAAAGAGGTAAACGGAGAAGGTGAAGGCAGTCTGGATGATGTACATGAAGTAAGATTGCTTCTCAGCCACGTACAAGGTTCCAGAGGTAATTACTTCTGCATTCGACATGATTTCTGGACCCAAGACCATGAGAATGGCTCCAAAGAACACCAACATCAAGGTCGCAGATGCTACCACCGTATCGTGGAAAATAGAGAGGAATTTAGGCAATTTCAAGTTGTCCAAATTTTCTTCTTTCTTACCAAAGAAAGGAGCCACCTTGTCCACAAACCAAATCGCGAATTGTTGTTGGTGACCAATCGCGAATCCGCCACCACCTGTCAAACGTTGAGTAGCTTCAACCGTCATATTGGAGCTGACTGCCCAATAAAGACCACAGATAACACCAATCGCTAGAATTCCCCAGCTATTGCGCAATTGCGGAACCAACAGTAGAACAATCAAGGAAATGGTCGCCGCTTGTTGCACCATGATGTGCCCTGTAATGAAAAGTGTCCGCACCTTGGTAAGCTTCCGAAGAGCTACCAAGAGGATGTTCACACCAAACCCAATCAAAAGAGCTGTTGTAGCTGCTCCGACAAAGTCCGGAAAATCTTCCGCAATTTTTGTGTTGGCTGCGGTCAAACCAAAGTAGGGATCGATAACCGCCGCACCAATTTGGAACTTATAGTTCAAAGCTGCCAAGATGGGACGGAAGGTTGTAACCAAGCCACCAGCACCGACGTTCAAAATCATGTAGCCGACCGTGGCTTTAACAAAGCCTGCAAAAACCTCATGGCCTGGTTTCTTCAAGAGGGCATATCCTACTAAAACGAGGAGACCTACGAAGAAAGCCGGATTTTGCAGAATGTTCTGCGAGAACCAATTGAGAATATTAATGATGATATTCATCTTACGACTCCTTTCCTAATTGTTCTGCCGTAATTAAAGTATACGCTTACATTTTCAATCAAAAAAGACCAAGAGTTACACAGACAAGTGTTCACTCTTGGGTTGAAATAGCCACGATAACGTCTTTGTTTCCTTTTCCATTCCTTGAAAACAGCAATCCCACCAAAAGCACAATTTCGATTTTTGGCGATTGGATGCATCTTACAAGAGAAACTCAGAAGGATTTGCTATACTTGAATCAATTACAAAAACAAACAATTACTGGAGATTTTATGGAAAAGAATTCCGAAACACAGGCTCTGGGGATCGTAGCCCTCACCCTGGCTGTCATTGCTTTATTGGGATCCTGGATCCCCTTGCTCAACTATATCGCCTTTCTTTTTGGAGTCCTAGCTCTAATCCTCGGCCTCATTGCCTTTTGGATTCACCGCAAGGGGAAAAAAGCACCGGGAATCATCGCCTCTGCTTTAGCCGCTCTGGCCATCGGTATTTTCGCCCTCACACAGGCCAGCTACGCACGATCCCTGGACGAAATTTTCTACGAATCTGAATACGGCTATGAGACAGACTATGACTACGAGGAGGAAACCTTACCGGAGTCTGAATTCCCCTGGACCCAAAAAGATTTTGACAACCTAGTCCTGGGTGACGAAACGACCGGTGCCGGCGGGGCCAACCTCAAGGACATACTGGCTAAATTTGGCGATCCCTCTTCAACTATTAAGGGTTCTGCCGAAACGCAATCCCAAAAATTCGAAACCCAAAAGCTTTGGTACATCGATGAAGCGGTCGACTCAGATCGTTCCGTTATGTTACTATTTGTCAAACAAGACAATGGCGACTGGCTTTTGATCTCGAAAGCTGCAGAAGAATTGGATGAAAACCCAAAAAACAGTGACGAGGAAACCGTCACTTAATCAAAAACGAAAGAACCCTTTGGAAACTTAATTCCAAAGGGATTTTTTAACAGCAAAAAAGAGCACACAATCTAAATCGCTTAGGGCTGCTGGATTCCTCCCCTGACCCGCTTCACGCAAGATTGTTGCTCCACTGAGTATTATACCATATCTTTTCAGTTTGTCGAGTTTTTTCCCACCATTTCTCCAAACTAGCTTGACAGCCCAATTCTGGTCTGCTAAACTGAAACCATCACATTTACAGCGAGGTAAGGAGCCATGAACAACTAGAAGTCCCACCAGTGACAGTCGAGTCATTCAAGCTTTGGAAGCCAGTCGAGCCAAACCGGTACGGCTGAAAGCCCATCGTTTATCGTCTTGAATCACTCAAATACTCTGTACTTATTTGGTAGACTTCTAGTAGCTCCTGCACCAGCCTCTTCTTTTGACAGAGGTGTTTTCATACTCTTTCTCGGTTACAAATCCACGAGCTTACTTTGCCTTGCCTAACTAGAGGTAGGCAGGCCTATGTTACTGACGTGTTCTTAAACCCAAAGAGTCTGAGCAGTCCTTCTACAAGCGCTACCAATTAGGTAGCGTTTTTCTATTGTGATCAAAAGGAGGATTTTTATGCTGCTAACCATTCAACACCTAAGTATCCAGCACCAGAAAGATTTGCGGACGCTGGTTCAAGACCTGTCGCTCATGATCCATCAGGGAGATAAGGTAGCTATTATTGGCGAGGAAGGCAATGGGAAGTCCAGCCTACTCCAGCTACTCCTACAAGAACCTGCAGCCAACCATCTCCTCGTAGAGGGAACGATTCAGAGACACTTCTCTGCGCCCGTCTACCTGCCCCAGACCCTACCTGAATCTCTAGCCGAGATCAGCCTCAATGACTACTTTTTCGCAGACCCTGACGCGCTGGACTACAGTCTTGTTTATCGCTATGCAGATCAACTTGGTTTTGACAGTCAGCGATTATCCAGTCTGCAAAGCCTGGCTAGCCTGTCTGGCGGTGAGGCCCTCAAAGTTCAATTAATCAGGGCTCTAGCCAGTCCCGCTGATATTTTCTTCCTCGATGAACCTTCCAATGATCTGGACCTAGATAGCCTCCTCTGGTTGGAGAATTTTGTCGCCACCTGTCCACAGGCGGTTGTGTTTGTCTCCCATGATGAAGATTTTCTCAGTCACACTGCTACGAAGATCATTCACTTGGAATCCCTCAAACGCAAACAAGTGGCCCAAACCCAGGTCTGGCAAGGTAGTTACCCCGACTACAAGGAAAGGCGCAATCAGCGGTACCAAAAACAAAAACAGCAAGCACAAAACGAACGTAAAGAATTTGAGAAAACCATGGACAAACACCGACGCCAAAAAGCTCAGGTTCGCCATAGTCTGATCAATACCCATGATGCAACCGCCGGACGCCTAGTTGCCAAAAAAATGAAACAGGTGCTAGGTAGGGAAAGGCGGTTTGAGCAAGAACGAAAAGAGCTAACCCAGCTACCTCTGGATGAGGAAGCAATCCAGCTCTTCTTCTCGGATATCCAGCCACTACCAGCCAAAAAAGCCCTGCTCAATTGGGGAGAATTCTCCCTCCCAACAGAAGAACACCTCCATCCCCAAGATAAAATCGGTATTATCGGAGCCAACGGCATCGGCAAGTCCACCCTACTCAAGCGCATCTACCAGGAAATACTGACCAAAACAGATATTCGTCCTGGCTACATGCCCCAACAATACCAGGAAATGCTCCCAGACCTGGAAACCCCACTCCAATTTCTCTGTCCCAGTGGCGATCAAGCTCAAGAGCAAAAAGCCCTGACCCACCTGGCTCAACTCCAATTCACACGCCAAGAAGTCCAGCATGCCATCCGTGACCTATCTGGTGGCCAACAAGCCAAACTGCTCCTCCTCAAACTAGTGCTAGACAGGGCCAACCTGCTTCTCCTAGATGAACCTAGCCGCAATTTTTCACCCACTTCACAACCCCAAATTCGGCAACTCTTCCAGAACTATCCTGGAGCCATCATTGCTGTATCCCATGATCGTCGCTTCCTGCGCCAGGTCTGTGACCGCATCTACCGGCTTACCGAGGCAGGGCTAGTCCCTGTCGATAACTTTTAAATCCGCCATTCTCAAAAGCGCCTGCCGCTCTTGGGTCTGCAATTCCTCTACCATTCGGAAATATTCTGGAGGAGTCTCCTGGGCCTGGAATTTTAATTGTTCCAAAAAAATAGGGTCGGTCCCTTTTTCCTGGTAAAGATTGCCTTGAAAGAAATAGCGCCTACTCTTTTTATCAATAGAAAGAAGCGACGAACGCCACCGGCTCTTCTCAGTAGTCAAAGGCTTCCAGCTAATCTTCAACTGCTGGTCCAAATAATACCAGCCCAACAGCTGGAGACGACTGGCTGTCCGACGAAGCGGATCTTGATAGGTACAGGAAAGCGGGAGCACATCCTCTCCCTCTTGGATAAAAGGGTGGAATCCTTGAATCCCTAGATACTCTTGAAGAGACTGGGGGTCAGCCCCCTGCTCCTGATCCGCAAACCGGCTGGAATGTGCATAACGAAAAGGGTCGTAAACATCTAGTTCCCCCGCCCTGCCCTGGGAAATCAAGGCCAGCTCTTCCTGCGAATAATAACGGAGACCCTCCTTCAACTGCGGATCCTTAGGATCTACCTGCAAAATCTGAATGGTCCCCCGTGCCTTGGGTGGAACCTGTAACATACCGGTATACAGGCTGGCTTTTTTGAAAATTTTCAGCCGCTGGGGCTGATCGCTATAGCCTTGCTGGGACCGGTTCAGCACATAGACCCGCTCGCTCTGGGGATCAAGCTTAAACAAGATCACAAAGGCCAGATTCTTGCGATTTTTGTTAATCCGAATCACCGGCGTCTGGTACTGTTGATCATTCTTAAACAGACTTAAAAACTTTCCTGCTACTAATAGTCGAACTTCTTTCTTCATAAATATTAGTATACCACGAGAAAAGGCCAGCAATAACCCTTCCAGGGACTGCTGGCCTTTTCCTCATGTCTAGATCACCTCTGAGCCAGAAACCAGCCTCCTTGATTTCCAGTCAACAGGCTACTTCACCTTCATAATTCTGACCAGATTGGCGCGGTCTGCTTCCTCTAATTTTAGCTCAATATAGTGGATTGTTTCCTCTAGGTTGGGAATCGTTGCATATTCCAAACCATTGACCCGACGCCGTGTTTTTTCAATCTCATCTGCCATCAATTGACAGGTTTTTTCAACTTCTGCCAAGCGGAGTAAGGTATCTACATGGCTATCAATTGCTTTAAAGGTCGCATCCATCTCACTATTTGAAGAAAGGTAGCTATAGTCCAATCCCTGTTCGGCATCCCTAGTTGCTTGAACTGTGGGGAACATTTTGGGAACCGTCACACTCATCACATTCTCTTCTTCAATCAACAGGGATACCTGCTTGGAGGGAACCAGAAAGAACTCTTCCAGCATCAGCGTGTTAACAGATGATTTAGCCAGTACAAAAGCTTTCAGACTAGCGGACAAGCTCTGCTCGACTTCCTGCCGTAACCGGTGATTCTCCCGAATCAGACTAATAAAACGCCGCATCAGCTCATCTCGTTTGTCTTTAAGCAGCTTATGTCCCCGTTTTGCTGTCTTTAAGCGCTCTTTTAGATTGTTCAACTCCATACGAGTCGGTTTGACATTCAAACGTGCCATTCTTTCTCCTCCTTTCAGATTTTTTAATGATTCGGAAGATAGAGATCCAGCATCTCATCCTTGATTCGCTTCAATTCAGTTCGAGGTAAGATGGACAACAATTTCCATCCTAAATCAAGTGTCTCTTCAATGCTTCGATTTGTGTAAAAACCTTGATCGATGTATTCTTTTTCAAAAGCTTTGGTAAAAGTAACATACAGCTTGTCAACATCTGAAAGGGCTGAGTCCCCCAAAACAACCGCTAGTTCTTCTACCTTTTTCCCTTGGGCATAGGCTGCAAACAGCTGGTTCATGGTTGCCGCATGGTCCCCACGTGTTTTCCCTTCACCAGCCCCCTTATCCTTCAAACGGGAGAGGGATGGCAACACATTAATCGGTAGACGGTAACCACTGTTGTATAAATCATGCGACAAAATAATCTGTCCCTCTGTGATATAACCGGTCAAATCCGGAATCGGATGGGTAATGTCGTCTTCTGGCATGGTCAAAATCGGAATTTGCGTAACCGATCCTTTTTTACCAACCAGACGGCCTGCACGTTCATACAAGGTTGACAAATTAGTATAGAGGTAACCTGGATATCCACGACGACCTGGAACTTCGCGTCTCGCTGCGGATACCTCACGCAAGGCCTCACAATAGTTGGTCATATCCGTCATAATTACGAGAACATGCATATCCTTTTCATAAGCTAGATACTCAGCTGCGGTTAGGGCAATCCGTGGTGTTGCAATCCGTTCAATCGCCGGATCATTTGCTAAATTGATAAACAATACAGACCGCTCAATGGCTCCTGTTTTCCGCAGGTCCTCCATGAAAAATTCAGCTTCTTCAAAGGTAATTCCCATGGCTGCAAAAACAACGGCAAAGTTTTCATCGGAATTCAAAACAGTGGCCTGACGGGCAATTTGTGCCGCCAACTCATTGTGGGGTAAACCAGAACCTGAAAATACGGGTAATTTCTGGCCACGAACCAAGGTATTCAAATGATCAATCGCAGAAATTCCAGTTTGAATAAATTCATCCGGATAATCGCGCGACACCGGATTGATCGCTTGACCATCAATATCTAGATATTTTTCAGGAATCAATTCTGGTCCACCATCAATCGGTTTCCCCATTCCATTAAAGATACGTCCTACCATATCTTCAGATACAGGCAATTCCAAGGGATGGCCAGCAAAGCGAACTTTTGCTTTCTCAAGGTTGATGCCACTAGAGCCTTCAAACAATTGCACCATCGCCTTATCTTCATGGACCTCTAAGACCTGACCACGGCGTGTCTCCCCATTGTGGAGTTGAATATCCACTAACTCATTGTATTGCACCCCTTGGATATCCTCAACAATCATCAGAGGACCAACCACTTCACTGACAGTTCGGTATTCTTTAATCACACCCATTAGGAGAGCCCTCCTTTCTCAATAACCTCTTGGATATCCGAGCGAATCACCTGTGATAGTTGCTGGATCTCTGCTAAAGACGCTTCGGCGATATACTTACTTCGGGCCATCCTATCCCGAATGGTAACAGTGCCTTCCATTAATTCCTTGAAGTAGGTGCCTAATGCTAAAGCACGATCCCCTTCATCCGCAAAGGTCAGAATATTATTCAACATAGCTTCCTGCTTATCAAATGATGTAAAGGTATCAACCGAATCAAAGGCATTTTGTTGCAAATAATCCTCACGAATCTGCTTGGCAATTTCCATGGTCAAGCGTTCTTGTTCTGACAAGGCATCAAAACCAACCAGGCGAACAATCTCTTCAAGACTCGATTCCCTTTGCAGATAATTCATCGCTCGGGTCACCTTGCTAGCCCAGTCCGTCTGCTTTTCAGTATCAATATACTTACCAATACTGTCTTGATAGAGGGAATAGAAAGTTAGCCAGTTAATGGCGGGGAAATGGCGCCGTTGTGCCAAGGGAGCATCCAAGCCCCAGAAAACCTTCACAATCCGGAGGGTATTCTGCGTCACCGGTTCAGAAATGTCACCACCCGGCGGCGAAACTGCTCCGATAGCCGTAATCGTTCCCTCACGCGCTGGTAAACCCAAGACTTGTGACCGTCCCGCTCGTTCATAATACTCCGCAATTCGACTTCCTAGATAAGCCGGGTAACCCTCATCACCGGGCATCTCTTCTAGACGACCGGACATTTCCCGCAAGGCTTCTGCCCAACGTGACGTTGAATCAGCCATAATCGCCACCGAATAGCCCATATCACGGAAATATTCAGCAATCGTAATGCCTGTATAAATCGATGCCTCACGCGCAGCCACAGGCATATTAGAGGTATTGGCAATCAATACCGTACGCTGCATGATGGATTCACCTGTATTGGGATCAATCAATTCAGGAAATTCATTCAAAACGTCGGTCATCTCATTCCCACGTTCCCCACAACCAACATAAATCACAATATCAACATTCGCAAACTTCGCGACTTGATGCTGCACAACCGTTTTCCCAGCACCGAAAGGACCGGGAACAGCTGCCGCCCCTCCCTTTGTTACAGGGAAAAAGGTATCAATAACCCGCTGACCTGTAATGAGCGGTTCAGACGGAATCAGACGCTTGGCCACCGGACGTGCTTTCCGAACCGGCCATTTTTGCATCAAGGTTCCCTGATAAACTTCCCCATTTTCCAGGGCAATCTCATAGACTGTCTCTGCAACAGTAAAGTCACCGGCTTGAATTGACTGGAGCCTTCCAGAGATCCCGTAAGGAACCATAATTTGATGATCAATTACCTTGGTCTCAGCAACTGTTCCCAAAATATCACCGGCTGAAACCTCTTGACCCACTGCAAGACTCGGTTGGAAAGACCATTTTTTCTCCCTATCCAGGCTTAAAATATCAACACCACGAATCAGAAAATCATTCCCTGTCTGCAATTTAAAACGTTCCAGGGGCCTTTGAATGCCATCAAACATCTCCGAAATCAAACCAGGTCCCAGCTCGACCGATAAAGGATGCCCTGTTGTGATAACGGGTTCCCCAGGTGCTAGTCCCGATGTTTCTTCATAAACCTGGATTGAAGCTTGGTCTCGGCGCATCTCAATAATTTCACCGATGAGACCCAAATGCCCGACCTGACAAATATCTTGAATATTGGCCTCTTGCATCCCTGAGGCAACTACAAGAGGGCCAGAAATCTTACTAATTTTTCCTTGAGTCACTACTATCCTCCTCACTCATCTCTGATTATTCTTGAACGGCTATAGTAGACCAGCTCTATAAAATATTTTGTCCGACAGCCTTCTCAACATTCTCTTGTACTCTTCCCAAAGCTAGACCGGAACTCCCTTCATGGGTTGGCAACAAAATCAGGGCAGGAAGCAGCTGTTTGTCATAATAATCCAGTGTCTCAGGAATCAGAGCTGCAATATCTTCTGTGAGATAGATAATGCCATAACCTGTTTGGGCTAACTTTCGAATGGTGTTTTGAGCTTCCTTCTCCACTTGAACAGGAAAAACATCAAAACCAACCATTTGGAAGGGCAAAATGGTGTCACGACGGCCAACCACCGCAATCTTATACTGTTTACTGTCCATAAATTGGTCTCATTCTTTCTGCTAGTAAATCTGAAGGAAGATGATTGTGATAGGCTGATAAAATCAACCGTAAATTCTTGATCTCAAACTCACACCTCAACAGGTACAGGGCTAAAGAGAGAGGCCCATCTACAGCTAACTCCTGGCTATCCAAAAGTTTGAACAGCATGAAATCTGAAAGATACTCTAACTCAACTGTTGAAATTTCTGAACGACGGATCCGATTTTCAAACTCCGCTATGTCCGTATCTAACAAAGGATTCAACTGGCTAAACCAGTCTATAAGTTTATCCTCTTCAACCATCTGAATAAAGGTTTTCGCCGGAAAACTTCCCTCATCCGACAAGACTTGATAAATGCTGTTATCCGTTTTCTGCTGGCTAAGTCCCCGCTTAACAGCAATGACATTGTAAAAATCCGTTATCATTTGGACCAACTGCTGCAGGACTGGGTCTAAGTCGGCTGATAACCGCTTCAGGTGTCTAAAATAAGCTAAGTCAGCACCAATTTCCAAAATACGGTGATTTTGATAGGTTTGATAGTCCGCCCAAATCGAACGCACTTCATCCACTAACTCCGCTTCTAAATAATCTGAATGCAGGGTGGTCACCAAATGTTCCAGTTCCTCAATTCCTTCCACTCCAATCGGAATTAACAGGTGCGAGAAATCTCGTTCTAGAGCCTTACCCTTCAGGAGAATCTTGAGATTATGATACACATAACGGATGGCAAAGACAGAAACGATTGCCGGGTTGGGACTTTGGGAAAAGGCCCAGTTATATTCATCCACCAAACGTTTCTGCAGTTTGCTATCAATCGCCTCCAAACTGGCTAAATCCTTAGCCTCAAAGGAGTAGACACTATCTCCTAAAATGGCTAGGAGGTCACTTTGATGATCTGCTTCTAAGAGTTTCTGAAAAGTTTCAGGAGAAATAAAAGTCTGTTCGCGAACAGCTAGTTCAACATTTATTTCTGCAAAATCTATACTATTCATTCCTGTTCTTTCCAACCTCCTTTTCTCTAAATGCCCGGACTTCAATTAGCGCGTGAAAATCTCATTGGCAATCCGTGAACTTTCTGCTTTATAAACCGAGTCCACCAAATGACGGTAGAGATAATTATCGTCGACCCTGCCAAGCGAGACAACCAGGCCTGCTTCCTGAGCAATACTTTCCTGGTCAAAGGTCATGTGCGGATAAGCTAGCTGAAGCTGGCTGACTTGGCTAGGCCCTAATTTCTGCAAGGTAACCTGCCCAAAGGCAACCTGAGCGCTCTCTTCTGAATATTTGTCCAAGACACCGCGAATAAAGGCCAGTTCTGTCTCTTCAAACCAGTCAGCCATGGTCTGATAGGCTGCTTGAAAGAGTTCCTGCAAGATTGCTTGTTTGGCAACCAGGGTCGACTGCCGTTCCTTATTCTTGATTTGTTGGCATTCAGCCTGATGGACCTGCTTGAGTTCCTTGATTCGCTGTTGAAAATCTGACTCTTTGGTTCCTAATAACTGCGTCTTTTTGTGCTCAAAGTCCTCTTTGATCTGTTCTTGTGCCTCTAAAAACCGCTGCTGACCTGTTTGCCGCGCCTGCTCCAAGACGGAATTTTTTAATGCTTCAATATCAGCCATGCCTTACCTCCTACTATACTTTTAGGGTCAAAATAAAGGAAATAACAAAGGCCAAGATAGCGTAGGTTTCAACCATGGCGGCTAAAATAGCCCCCTTCATAAACTCTTTCGGCCGTTTAGCCAGAATTTGCATACCGCCTACTGCAACATTCCCTTGATGTTTTGCCGAAAAATAACCAACAAGGGCAATCGGTAGGGAAACAAAGAAGTAGGCCACTCCCTTCTCAAGGGATAGATCTGGTGTCAACTGCAACCAAATCAAAATGCCAATAACAAAACCGTAAAGCCCCTGGGTCCCTGGGAGCAACTGAAGGATCAGGGCCGATGCAAATTTTTCCGGCTGCTCTTTCAAAAGCGCTGCTGCCGCTTGTCCGGCTTTACCAACCCCTAAAGCGGAACCGATGCCACTAAACCCAACGGCCATAAAAATTCCTAAAGCTGCAAAGAAGGCTCCACCATGACTTGCAAAATAAGTTGCTAATTGTTCCATTTACTAATCCTCCGATGGATGTTTCATCCGAATATATTTTTCTGATATTTTCAAAGGTGAGAAGGCTTGTCCTCCCCCTTCATAAAATTTGCCAAAAAATTCAACAAACATAAGACGCGCCCCATGTACATATCCTGATAAAAGCGATAAGAAAATATTGATAGCATGGAGTAGTATAAAAATGATAAGGCCAACCGTAAATTTCGAAAGGCCTGGAAACAGACCGACAATTAAATTAAAGGCAGAACCGATACTGGCTCCTGATAACCCGAGAGCCATCAGACGGGTAAAACTGACCAGGTCCCCAACATACGATGAAATATTGTAGAGGTTAAAGAATCCCTGCCCAAGTCCCGCAAGGCTCTTGGACTGAACCACAGACACAACCAAGATGGCTAGGGCATTCAGAATGGCTAGCCACTTACCAATCGTCGCTAAGACAGCATAGGGCTGAACCAGAGAACCGACGGCAACCATAGCCAGACCAATTAAAATCAAACACCAGGCAAAGCCTGAATGGTAGGCCTCACTATAATCCTTCATCTTCATTTTTTGAAGGCCTCCCAGGAAGAGACCACTGATAACAGTCAACAGACCAAAGACAACCGACACTATTAAAATCATCATGACATCTGTCCTTGTCGAAATGAGATGAAAAGGTAAATCGTATCCGAAGAAAGAGCCGTAAATGAGGCCCCAAATGGAGACTGCAACCCCTAAAATACTAAAAAACTTGATAAAACGGATGGTGTTTTCAGGGAGATAGAAGAGCTTGAGAGCCAAAAAGGCCAACAGCGAGATCAATAATCCATAACCCAGATCAGCTACCATCATGCCAAAGAAAGTAAAGTAGAAAGGAGCCAGAATCGGTGTTGGATCCTTCTCATAATACTTGGGCAAAGCATACATTTCGGTTAGCAGTTCAAAGGGTTCAACCAGAGCTGTATTTTTGAGCTTGATCGGAATCTGGGCTTGCTCCTCGTCCGTCACTACCAGCTCAGTTAGAAACACAGTCGAACCAAACTCCGTCTCCAAGACCTCTTGCAACTCTGGCAAGCGCTCTTCTTCAATCCAACCCTCCAAGCCTGTCAAATGAGTAGTGTTGGCCATCAAGGTTTTGGAGGCCTGCCGGGCTTGCTGGGTCAACAAAAAGTCAATCTGTCCCTGCAAGTCTCCCAGCTGTTCTTGGTAGCTTCCCAATTGGTCCATTAAGGCCGCTTTTTCCGCCTCTAACTCCCGGTTTTCACGATCTAACTGGTTTAGCTTTTCCCCAGGTAACATCGGCTCATCATAGTCGAAGACTTGAAAACCAGCTGTTTTTAAGATGTCTTCTGGGTTCCCCTGAGACAGGCAAAGAAGACCATATTCCTTCTCTGTAACAAACAACTCCTCTACCTGAAGGCCCTCAGTAGCTAGCAGGACTTTATAGGCCTGATCATCCGCTGTTCTCGGCAGAGTTCCCACCTGCGCCTGCAAAAACTGGAATTCATTCAGAGTATTCGGGAAAAATGCTAGATCACGCCAGGGCTCTAACACCTTCATGACAGCTCGGTTATCCTCTAAGGAAGCTTCAATGTCCTTGACTCGAGTGAGTTTGGTTTGAATCTCCTGACTCAAGCGGGTCATTCGCTCCCCTTCACCCAAGGACTTGAATTCAGCAGCTGTTAGGGCTTGTGGTGGTGTCCGTAATCGTTCTACTACTCCCTGAACAGGGAGATAGACTCGTAACTGCTCGCGGAGAGCCTCTAAATGCCGTTGCTGATTTTCAAGATGGCGTAAAACCTCATCTCCTACCAGTTCTTTAGAATCCTCGTAGTCCTGAGTCTTCACGGATAGTTGCGGACTTGTAACCTGTTTGCTACTAAAGGCTTGGAACCAGGAATCTTGCGCTTTTAAATCTTGAAGCTCGACAATTTCTAAACCCTGTAGTAATTCTGTTACAGCGTCTACTTGCTCACTGGTAAACAGTAGGGCAATTTTTTTCATTGGACTAATGGCCATAATACGCAACCACCCTACTCACAATTTTTTCCACAAACTCCGTTTTATAATTCATAGAAACTTGTTGGATTGTTTGCTCATTGGCCTGAATCTTATCCGCAACTTCCTGATCCAAGGCTTGTTTATCACTCGATAGTTGTTGTGCGAGTTGTTCGTACTCTTTTTGATAATAGGCCTGACGCTCTTGCAACAGCTGGCTCAACTCTTGTTTAGACTTTAATGTCGCTTCTTGAATCCGCTTTTCATACTCTTCTACAATAAGTTGCGCTTCCCGCTCGATACTTTCCATGGTTGTAAAAATAGAATCTGACACACGCGTACCTCCTAACCTTGTAGTGGATATTGTGTGAGAAAATGCTTGACGGCACCCAATCGTCCGGCAGCATTTCCTAATGACGCTGCTAGTAACTGCTTGGGCAAAAAGCGCTCATCTTGTACCTTGGCAACCAGAGCCGCCTTGATTTTCGGCAAAAGCAGATCCGCTCTTGCAAAAATACCACCACCGATGATAAATGCTTCTGGATTCAAAAGATAAGAAATCGTCAAAATTCCTTCTGTCAAATGGTCAAGAAAACTCTCCAAGGCCTCTTCAGCAGCTGGATCCCCCGCCTCAAGAGCAGTAAAAAAACTCCGTCCGTCTTGTTGGTTTTTCCCACTCTTGCTTTCATACAGGCGGACAAGAGCTGTTGCCGACGCCCCATTCTGCCAATCTTGACCTTTAATCGGAAGATAACCAACTTCACCAGCTGTAAAATTGTGACCCGTCACAATCTGACCATCCAGCACAATCGCACCGCCAATTCCTGTTCCAACTGTAATCATCACAACGGAAGACAGATCCTTGGCTTGGCCCAACCAGGTCTCACCCAAAGCTGCACTATTGACATCATTTTCAACAGCTACCGGAAGCTGGAACCGCTGTCCAATTGTCTCAACAAAATTGACACCAATATAACCTGGAATGGTATAACCAGCATAGGCAATGCTTCCCTGGCGACTATCCACAACCCCCGCTGAAGAAATACCAACCCCATCAATTACATGCGTTTGCTGGTAGTCTTCTACTAATTGACAAACCTGGTCCAAAATATCATTGGATTGATTTTCATAGTCAATGTGGGTCTCAACTTCTCGATATTCTTGAAAACTCTTACCATTTTCATCATATAGATCCGCTTTGATGCTGGTCCCTCCAATATCAATCCCGATAATCTTTTTCATAGATCTTATCCTTTCAATTCAAAAGCTATCTAATTCTCCTTTTTGAATCGTTATTAAAAAAGGGGACAAGGAAATCAATTTGCTAAGAAGTCGATTCCCTTGTCCCACCTCCACACAGTTCAGTAGGTCTGTAAAAGATGGTGAAATCAATGCAGTTCGCCTACTGAAACATTGTACATCTAGTTATTTTCCTAAAAACTAGTCCTTAACAATTTCAGCTAGAGCTACTTTACGATCTTCTGTCACAGATAAGGTACACGCATCTGCAGTCGCGATTGATTCAAGTGCTGCCACTCCGTTCAAGAGTTTTGCGTATTCATCTGTAATCTCGCCACCTTTGATAATATCGTGTAAGTAAGCCATTTCTTTATCAATACATGTTTGCAACCAGAGTGGGCAACGAACTCCTGGCTTACCATAGGCAATCGCACCATCCATCCCACGTCCGGTGTAGATTGCTGTCCGGTCATCATCTTCCTCTTGTGTTTCATGAACCAAGAAGTGTGATTCTCCTTCACCTTTCACACGAAGTGTTCCACCTGTGTTGTACAAATCAAGTTTGATAGCACCTTCGGTTCCTTGAATCAACACATAGTGCTCACCCCAACGGAAGGCGTTTCCGTATTCCAAAACAGCATAGCGATCATCTGCATATTCCAGATTCACGATCAGCATGTCATCTTCATCCCCAAAATTCTCACCTTTATGATAGACATTTCCACCTACCATTGTCGCTTTTTCAGGCATACCACCCATGATAAATTGGATACAGTCCAATTCGTGGATATGGTGATACAAGTGACCTCCAGATTGGGAACGAATTTTTTTCCAAGACACGGTTGGTTGTTGTTCTTCCCAACCTGTACGGGCTGCGTGACAGTAAAGAACTTTACCGATTTTACCTTGTGTAATCAATTCTTTAGCATGGTGGACCCCATTAAAGAAATTCATAATGTGACCGGCCATGAAAATAACATTGTTCTCCTCACAGGCGTCAACCATGGCCTTACAATCTTCATAATTCAAGGCAATTGGCTTTTCACAGAAAACATGTTTCCCGTGTTCTGCTGCTTTTACAACTGGCTCACGGTGTAGGTAGCTTGGTGACGCTACAATCACACAATCCACATCCTCACGTTCGACAAGTTCATCCAAACTTGCACAAACAGCTGCGCCCAACTCTTCTGCTACTTCTTGACCATGATTGGGATCAAAAACAGCAATGATTTCCGCATCTTCGATTTTGTTCATTGAACGTGCTAGGTCAGCACCAAAGTAACCTGCTCCAACAATTCCATATTTAACCATCATTTTTCTCCTTCATGAATTTTCATGTTACACCTCAACATTCAAGACTTTGATCACTACCTTTCTAACTGGCTCATCATTGACCTGAATTTTGGGTTGATGAAGGTCTTCTTCAAACACCACTAGAAGATTACTGTCTGTCAATGTGACAAGCTGATAGGCATCACTATCATAAAGAGCAAAATCCTGCTCCTCATCAAATTCTTCTGTCAGCTTAGCATTTTCTAATGTAGAAACCGCCATTTTTTCAGTATTGCTGACAACTAAGTGAATATCTAAATACTTCTTATGATTTTCAAATACTTGACCTGGAGTTCCATCAGCCACGTAAGTCATACTATTGATAAAAACATTATCCCCATCGATGTCCGTACGTCCATCTTCCAATTTTGTTAAATCGGTTTTTTCTAGAAAATCATATACGGTTGAAAAATAAGGATTGATGGAAGCATATCTTTTAAAATCGGAACGTTCTGCAATAATCATTTACTGACCTCTCTTATTTCTTAATGACGTTGTTCCCAACTGCTATCTGACAAGATTTCTGGAATATCATGAATGGTTGTATATTTCGGTGCAGATACTTTGTTACCAGTTAAAATTGAAACAACATAACCAACAACCAAGGAGACTGTGATAGAAATCAAAGAGTAAGCCCAGTAGTTCACAGCATCTGCCGGCAAGCCATACTTAATCCAAACCATGACGATGGTTGATACAATCAGAGCGGCATAGGCACCCTGTTTGTTAGCTTTCTTAAAGACAAAACCAAGAATGAAAACACCACCCAGTAGACCGAGCACCAAACCCATAAATCCGTTGAACCACTCGTAAGCAGATTTGATATCTGAGTGAGCCATAATAATGGAGACAACAACTGAGAAGATACCAACTAGAAGGGATACAACTTGAGCAATGCGAGTCCGACGCTTGTCAGACATATCTTTAGAAAGAACTTCCTGAATATCCAATGTCCAAGAAGTTGCCACAGAGTTCAAACCAGTTGAAATCGTGGACTGTGCCGCTGCATAAATCGCTGCCAGAATAATTCCTGTAATCCCTACTGGCAACTGATAAGCGATAAAGTACATGAAGATTTGGTCCTGTGCAACATCATCAACGGCACCATTACCAGCATTCTGTACCTTATAAAAGACATACAACCCGGTACCAATCAAGTAGAAAATCGTTGCGATTCCAAGTGAAAGAGCACCATTGGTGAACATCATCTTGTTAAGCTTTTTGATGTTTTGAGTGGTTGTAAAGCGTTGTACCAAGTCCTGTGAAGAAGCGTAGGAAGAGAAAATTGTCAAACCAGATCCAAATACGATAAGGGCAATCGAACCAGATAGGATATTTGGATCAAAGATTTTTTCTGTTGGAGCAACAAATTTACCATTAGCCAATTCATGAGCGATGGCTCCAAAGCCGCCATCAATGTCTTTCAAGAGAACAAAGAGGGCAATCAAAACACCACCAATTAAGACAATTCCTTGGATAAAGTCTGTCCACAATACAGATTTAATCCCACCTGTATAGGAATAGATAATCGCGACAGCCCCCATCAAGATGATGAGAATATTGATGTCAATCCCCGTCAAGGCTGCTAACCCAAAGGATGGCAGATACATGATGATGGACATCCGACCGAGTTGGTAAACGATAAAGAGAACTGCTGCAATAACCCGAAGGAAACGCGAATCAAAACGTCTTTCCAAATAGTCATAGGCCGTATCAATATCCATCCGGGCAAATATAGGAAGAACAAAGCGAATGGCTAGTGGAATCGCAATCAGCATCCCCAATTGGGCAAACCATAAAATCCAACTTCCTGCATAAGAGTTCCCAGCCAAGCCCAAAAATGAGATTGGACTCAACATGGTGGCAAACAAGGAAACAGAAGTAACATACCAGGGAACCGAACCGTCCCCCTTAAAAAATTCCTTTCCTTTCATCTCCTTTTTGGAAAAGTACAGACCTGCTATGAGAACCGCGACCAAATAGGCAATCAAGACAAATAAGTCTATCGAAGTGAATCCCTCTGTATTCATAATTAAATCTCCATTTTATACACTGATTCTCTGTGATACTTCATTAACTCGTAGAATTTCCAAAAAATGACTAATACTAAATAAAAATCGAATTTTGAATTATAATAGATTGTATGAAATTGAAATTAGATAAACAACAAGAAACTGAATTGAGATTAGCTCTTAGAAATAAAGACTACGCTACTTATCATAGACGCATC
>NZ_JACBXX010000035.1 GCF_013415245.1 Streptococcus danieliae
TGGAAATCTCCGAAAGGCTGGAAATGCCGTCCCCATCAAGATAGTGTACAGAGTTTTAAGCGCAAGCTGAAGCGACTAACGACGAGGAAGTGGAGCATTGACCTAACGACACGGATTGAACGATTAAATTGGGTTATCCGCGGTTGGGTAAATTACTTCTCACTTGGTAATATGAAGACGATACTGACGCAAATAGATGAGCGTTTACGAACTCGTATCCGAGTCATTATCTGGAAGCAATGGAAGAAAAAATCGAGACGACTATGGGGACTTCTGAAACTAGGTGTTCCGAAATGGATAGCCGATAAAGTATCTGGCTGGGGTAACCACTATCAACTAGTGGCACAAAAGTCAGTCTTAAAGCGAGCTATATCAAAACCAGCCCTTATACTTAACAAAAATCAAAATCTGAATTATAATAGATATTATGGAATTCACACAAGATCAAATTAATGAATTAAAATCAGCTCTCAAAAATAAACAACTTTCTGCTTATCACAACCGTATTTTT
>NZ_JACBXX010000090.1 GCF_013415245.1 Streptococcus danieliae
GTAAGCGCGCTATAACCAAGTATATGAAAAAGGTTCCAGAGTTGATTGACTCGGGAACCTTTTTTATTGACAATTCTTCTGTATGATTTCAGACCATGGCAAATAGTCCTCTAGAACCTCTATTTTTGCGAGGGTTTCTTCATTAGGAAGGTGGTCTAGAAGATAATTCATATACTTCTCAGTGTGCAAACCATGACGTTTAGCAGTTTCTAATAAACTCATGATGATCGCGCCTGCCTTAGCTCCCTCATAACTCTGAGAGAATAGCCAGTTTTTACGTCCCATAACTAAAGACTTAATAGCTCGTTCAGCTAGATTATTAGAAAGAACAAGTCTTCCATCTTCTAAAACTTTCTTAAAAGTCTCCTCATACTTGAGAGCGTAGTCTATCGCACTGCCCAATTTGGAACCAGGTAGGACAGCTTGCTGGCGACACCAATCAAAGAACTCTTCCATTAAGGGGCTTA
>NZ_JACBXX010000254.1 GCF_013415245.1 Streptococcus danieliae
GTATTAGAATTATTTCACTTCCTAAACTTAGGGAAGGATATCATTTTTTATGAACTTGATGATGAATAGCCAAGGCCCTGATATTATTTTTTAAAAGAATAAGCAACGGGAATGATTCTAGTAATCTTCCAAACCGTTTTGACCATTTTCAGTGATACGGTCTAGCTCTTCACCGTATTTTTCACGAACAACTTTGTTGTTGATTTCTTGGTAAACTTCTTGGAACACTTCTTGCTCTTGAGGAGTTCCTTTAGCAGCTTGAACACGTGGGTCTTTGTTTGCTTCAGCAGTAATGTCAGTCAAAGCCGCAACTGGTGAAACTGCCAACAATGCTGCTGCAGCAAGTGTTGTAAGCAATACTTTTTTCATAATAATCTCTCCTTTTAAAATGGAATTCTAAAATTTGTTGCCCCAATAATTGGCAAACAGTTTCGAGACTGAAAACGTTACCAACTTATCTAATAC
>NZ_JACBXX010000061.1 GCF_013415245.1 Streptococcus danieliae
CCACATGATCTATAATGAATAGCGACGAAACCAACATTAGGAGAATCATATGGAACTTATTCATAATACCACAGAATTACTCGGAATTACAGACAAAAATATCAAAATTACCTTTTACTATAAAAGACCAGAGTGTATTGTACTAAACGCTACTCTAGACTATCAACCGCCTACTTGTCCTCATTGCCAAGGGAAGATGATCAAGTATGACTTTCAAAAACCTTCTAAAATCCCTCTATTAGAATGTCAAGGAATGCCCACTGCCCTATACTTGAAGATAAGAAGATTTCAGTGCAAAGAATGCCGAAAAGTGCAAGTATCAGAGACGCCTATTGTCAAGAAAAATCATCAGATTTCAACTGACATCCAACGGAAAATTACTCAATTACTGGTCGAAAAGGATTCGATGAAAAGCATTGCCGAGCGTCTACATATCTCTACATCAA
>NZ_JACBXX010000255.1 GCF_013415245.1 Streptococcus danieliae
TAGGTGGATTCTATCAGAGAGCGAGTCGAGAGAGGACTACCTGTTCCTTTTCTCGTTTCGTATTCAAGGCTAGGAAAATGCGTTTCTTAAAATTGTCAAAGTTCCTGAAACCAAAGGCATTCCGCTTAATAACCTTGATAAGATTATTAGTAGCCTCGAGTCTCGCATTGGAATAAGGCAATTCTAGGGCATTACAAACCTTATCTTTGTTCTTACGGAAAGTATGGAAGACTGTTTGGAAAATCGGATTGACAGACCCTATTTCTTCCTCTATTAAGGCAAAGAAGTGATCCGTATTTTTATTCTTGATGTGGAATAGAAGCATCTGATAAAGTTGGTAATGCTGGTTTAGTTCCTCAGAATACCCAAGTAGTTCATCCAGTATTTCTTGACTAGTTAGATGCATTTGAAACATAGGTTGATAAGTGCGTTTTG
>NZ_JACBXX010000059.1 GCF_013415245.1 Streptococcus danieliae
AATAGCAACACTGCTGCTGCGAGCGCAAAGGCGCTCGCCGCTTATTCGAAGAGAATCGATGTGAAAGTACTGACTGTATTTGGTACGCGCCCGGAAGCCATCAAGATGGCTCCGTTGGTGCATGCGTTGGCAAAAGATCCTTTTTTTGAGGCTAAAGTTTGCGTCACTGCGCAGCATCGGGAGATGCTCGATCAGGTGCTGAAACTCTTTTCCATTGTACCTGACTACGATCTCAACATAATGCAGCCAGGACAGGGCCTGACAGAGATAACCTGTCGGATTCTGGAAGGGCTAAAACCTATTCTTGCCGAGTTCAAACCAGACGTCGTGCTGGTTCACGGCGACACAACAACGACGCTGGCAACCAGCCTGGCGGCGTTTTATCAGCGTATTCCTGTTGGTCACGTTGAGGC
>NZ_JACBXX010000093.1 GCF_013415245.1 Streptococcus danieliae
CCCCAGGCCACTGAATTGGAACGCACGAACTTAACCACTGCACCACCAGCCAGCGCCTAGTGTTACCATATTTTTATTAGTTATATCATGCATTTTCTAAGAGAGGATGCATTCTGAATACTTATCAATACTTTTCCTTCCAAATCAACTTGAAATTAATATTCTTTAATCAATACTTTCACCAGGTCACATACCTGATCAAAAACTGTCAATGGCTACATATTCCCTAGAACTATACTGGTCCATATGGTAGGCACTAACCACATGTGATAATTCAAATTAAAAAACCTTAAAGTCAGTTCCTTAGTCACACTTCAAGCATTCAAAGGACAACGTGTAAGTAGTAGCTAATACACTGCACAGCCCAGATAGAGAACATTTCCATCATCACCGGAAGTTCTAGGA
>NZ_JACBXX010000192.1 GCF_013415245.1 Streptococcus danieliae
CATTAAAATGTTTGGTAATGCGCATGTATATGTTGTTAATATACACGTACCAAGAGATTGGGAACAAAGTGTCAACGACAAACTTTTGAAAGCAGCAGATTCACATAAGAATGTTCAATTAGTCAATTGGTATCAAAAAGAAAAAGACCATTCGGAATACTTCGCCTATGACGGCGTGCATTTAGAATATAAAGGCGTACAAGCACTTGTATCCGAAATAAATAAACATGTAAAATCATGATATTTGAAATTAACAAAAAACAGTCTGGAACCCTATTTTGTTCCAGACTGTTTTTTTCGTTTAGCTCGTATTGTTTCTTCTATAATTGAACCGACTATGAGACCGACTGAGATGATGATTTTGCCTATTAATAAAATCATACGAAATCACCCTTTAATA
>NZ_JACBXX010000204.1 GCF_013415245.1 Streptococcus danieliae
ATTTTGAGTCCTCTGAAATCATCGCAATACTAGACGGACGTACTCATGCTACAATTAGAGACCATTTCCAACAATATACCTTGAAAGTCAGAAAAAAGGTTGAAATCATTACTATGGATATGTTCACTCCGTATTTTAAATTAGTGAAGCAACTTTTTCCAAAGGCAAAAATTGTATTGGATCGTTTTCATATCGTACAACATCTAAGCCGAGCTATGAATCATGTGCGGATACAAATTATGAACCAATTTGACAAACAGTCAAAAGAGTATCGACGTCTAAAGCGGTATTGGAAAATCATACAAACCGATAGCCGCAAATTGAGCACAAAACGCACTTATCAACCTATGTTTCAAATGCATCTAACTAGTCAAGAAATACTGGATGAACTACTTG
>NZ_JACBXX010000049.1 GCF_013415245.1 Streptococcus danieliae
ACGCAAGGTTGATGAATAGGGCTAATGCCTGCCAGTGCGCTTGCACGGGTCGCAATGATGTCAGCGTACTTATCAGACAGCTTGATGTTCTCAGCGTCAGCGCCAATCACTCCAGCGTTCACACGGTCAAGCTCTACGAGACCTGTAGACTCAATCAGTAACTCAATGCACTTAACGCCAACCTGAACACGGTCTTCAGTGCTCCACGCCTGCCAATGGTCTTCAGCCTTGACGAGACCCTTAGCGAGCATATCAGCTTCAACAACCTGCATGAATGCTTTCTTGTAGATGAGGCCTACACGCTTCTCAAGCTGAGGCTGAACGTTTTTCTTGAAGTTTGCTACTTCGAGGTCACGCAGCTTGCCATAATTAACCTCATCTTCCAGTGACCGCCC
>NZ_JACBXX010000210.1 GCF_013415245.1 Streptococcus danieliae
TTACTCACCCGTTCGCAACTCTTCCAAAAGAGCAAGCTCTTTCTTCAGCGTTCTACTTGCATGTATTAGGCACGCCGCCAGCGTTCATCCTGAGCCAGGATCAAACTCTCATCAAAAGTTTGAGCTACTGCTCATTTCTGTCACTGACAGATTTATTGTTTTTTTCTTGCCGGGCACTATTTCTAGTGTCCCACACATTGGTATTCGTCTTGTTCAGTTTTCAAAGGTCATGTCTCTCACGAGACAACTTCATTAGTTTATCAAAACCTCAAATCTTTGTCAACACTTTTTTGAAAAATTTTTGAA
This sequence comes from Streptococcus danieliae, assembly GCF_013415245.1. Taxonomy (GTDB): domain Bacteria; phylum Bacillota; class Bacilli; order Lactobacillales; family Streptococcaceae; genus Streptococcus; species Streptococcus danieliae_A. Next base: position 307 of record NZ_JACBXX010000210.1, read on the forward strand.
GTTTTTTTGGCTTGGTTCGGATGAACCGAACCTTTATCCACTAACTGTCCCGTTTAAGGAACTCTCCCTTCAGGACTTTCTTAGTATACAACACTACAACTTTCTTGGCAAGACTTTTTGCTCATTTTTTTTAATTTTTTTCGCCCCAAAAGAAAACCCTAGCAGAATCAACTGCTAAGGTTCTTTCCAAGATCTTATTGTTCTTCCTTAAGAAGGATATGAAGGGTCTCCAGAAGGTTGTCTTCATGGACCTCGATGCTAGATCCATTGGATTTGATTTTAACTTCAACAATGCCTTCGTCTGCTTTTTTACCAACGGTAATGCGGATTGGAAGACCGATCAAGTCACTATCGCTGAATTTAACTCCAGCCCGTTCATTGCGATCATCTGTCAAAACTTCATAGCCAGCTGCTTGTAGGCTCGCTTCTAAGCGGCTTGTAAGGGCTAGGCTAGCCTCGTCCTTGACGTTGACAGGGATAAGGTGAACATCAAATGGAGCCAATTCTTTCGGGAAGTTAATCCCCCAAGCATAGCGGTAGTCGCCTTTTGGTGTTTTGTTGACAAAGAGACGGGCATGCTGTTCCATAACCGCAGATAGTAGGCGGCTAACGCCGATTCCATAACAGCCCATAACAATTGGGATCGCCCGGCCGTTTTCATCAAGAACTTTGGCATCCATCGAATCTGAGTAACGCGTTCCTAGCTTGAAGATATGACCAATCTCGATTCCACGGGCAAATTGCAGTTGACCCATACCATCAGGTGAAATTTCACCTTCTTTGACCTCACGAATGTCCGCATATTCAGCTTGGAAATCCCGACCTGGGTTTACACCAGTCAAGTGGAAGTCGTCCTCATTGGCACCAACAACAGCGTTGCGTACATCCTGGACCTTACGATCAGCGATGATGCGGAAGTCCTCTGGAAGTCCGACTGGTCCTAGGGAACCAAAACTAGCCCCGATTAGTTCTTGAACTTCAGCGTCTGTTGCTGGGTCCATGAAGTCTGCTTCCAAGAAGTTTTTCAATTTCACTTCGTTAACTTGGTCATTTCCAACAAGGAGGGCTGCAATTGGTTTGCCATCTGCTATGTAAACCATCGTCTTAATCGTTTGTTCTTCTGGTACATCTAGAAGGGCTGCAACGGCATCAATGGTTTTGGTGTCTGGAGTGGCAACTTTTGCCAATTCTTCTTCGCTGACAACTAGATTTTTAGGCTTGTACTCATTGGTAGCCATTTCGAGATTGGCTGCATAGCCAGATTCACTAGAATAAACAATGGTATCCTCACCAGAAATAACCCATTTTTCAAGTTCTGCACGGATCTCTGCCAAGACATCTTCAGGAATTTCATCCAGGCTGGCAATCGATTTATCCAAGACCAACCAACGTTCCAAGTCTGTCCGCTCTGGAGTAATGGCCATAAACTCTTGGCTATCCTTACCACCCATAGCCCCACCGTCTCCGATGATCGCCTTATACTCCAAGCCTGAGCGGTCAAAGATTCGCTCATAAGCCTGACGATAGTCCTCATAGGTTACATCCAAATCATCATAATCGGCATGGAAACTATAGCCATCCTTCATGATAAATTCACGCGTCCGCAAAAGCCCATTGCGGGGACGTTTTTCATCGCGATATTTGGATTGAATTTGGTAAAGGTTCATTGGCAATTGTTTGTAAGACTTGACAGAGTCCCGAACCACAACGGTCATGGTTTCTTCATGCGTTGGGCCTAGGATAAAGTCTGATCCTTCACGATTTTTCAATTTATACAGGTCTTCCCCGTAAGTATCGTAACGGCCAGATTCCCGCCAAAGGTCTGCACTGAGAAGGGCGGGCGCCAACATTTCCACTGCATCAATCTTGTCAAACTCTTCCCGCATAATCTGTTTAGCTTTTTCCAAAACGCGGTTAGCTAGGGGCAGATAAGTATAAATCCCCGCAGAAACTTGGCGAACATAGCCAGCCCGCAACATCAGAGCATGGCTAATTACTTGTGCATCACTTGGCATTTCCCGCAAAGTTGGGATCAGCATTTTACTTTGTTTCATTTATTCTCCTCTAAAAAAATGTTCGTAGTATATCATTCCAGGTTACTGCAATCATCAAGAGCAACATCAGACCGGCCCCAATCAAGGTCAGGTAGGTTTCTGTTTCCCGTTTCACAGGCTTCCTACGGATAGCTTCCAAGATATTCAAAACGATTTTTCCACCATCGAGAGCCGGAATCGGCAAGAGGTTGAAAATCCCGATATTGATCGATAGGAAACCTAGAAGTTGCAAGACACTGGTCCAACCATCACGCGCAGCCATGCTAGAGGCCTGATAAATGGCCACCGGCCCTCCTAGACCATTCAAATTGGGATTAAAAATCAGATTTCGGAGGGCTGTGACAATCTGTCCTGCTGCCGCCGCCGCCATGGTGAAACCACCTGTCAGCTTGGCTGTCAAACTAGTATCCAAAGCCGGTAAGACACCAATGCGATAGGTTCCATCCATTTCCTGCAGCTGAATCTCTTGTGTCTGTTGATTGACCTGAACCGCAACCTTGCCATCCTTGGCCTTGTCCGTTGCCTCTTGAATGGCTGGGGCAATATCGCTAAAGGTCGCAATTTCTTTGCCGCCAATTTTCTCCAGGGTTACCTGATCCTGATAGCCGGCCTGGGCCAGGGCACCATTCTCTGCTACCCGCACCTGATTGGTATTGAGATTGGGCGCTCCCCCTTGCAGGAAGAGCAAGAGGCTGAAGGCCACAATCCCTAGGACAAAGTTATTAAAAGGTCCTGCAAAGTTTGTTAGAAAACGGCCCCAAAGACTAGCATTTTGGTACTGAACATCCAAGGGCGCAATCCGCACCTCGGTTCCGTCCTTCTCGACAATCGTCGCATCATGGTCAACCCGGTAGCTCTGTTCCTGATCCAAGAGGAGCCCCTTGATGGTCAGGCTATCTTCGAGATCATACTCCAAAACCTGGAGCGGAACCGCTTGATGGTCCAATTCTTTTTTGGACAAATTCAGGCGCGTCACCACTCCCTCTGCATTCAGACTGAGGGCGACCAAACTCCCTTTGGGAATCTCAACCCGGTCCTCACCCCAGCCAGCCATGCGCACATACCCCCCAAAGGGGAGCATCCGGATGGTATAGAGGGTCCCATCCTGCCCTTGATGGCTGAAGATTTTGGGTCCCATCCCAATCGCAAATTCACGTACTAAGATTCCTGATTTTTTGGCCAAAGCAAAGTGACCATACTCATGAATGATAACAATAACAGCAAATATAAATAGAAAACTCAGGATCCCCATCATTGGGCAAGCCACCCCCTCACTTTCTCACGTGTAGAACGGTCAATTTCCAGTAACCGTTCCAGATTCAGTTCTGTTGCCTCGACATGGTCGGCAACTGCACGCTCAATCAAACTTTCAATTTCTAAATAAGCAATCTGGCCATCCAAAAAGGCCGCAACCGCCACTTCATTAGCCGCATTGTAAACAGCTGGGAAAGAACCACCTCGACGGCCAACCTCAAAAGCCAAGGCCAACACCGGAAAACGCTCCAGATCCAGCTTTTCAAAATGAAGCTGGCCGATGTCTGTTAAATCAAACGGCTTGGAATTTTGAAGAGGCTGGTGCCGCGGGTAGGTCAGGGCAAATTGAATCGGTTCCCGCATATCACTGGGACCCAATTGCGCCAAGAAAGCTCCGTCCTGCATTTCAATCATTGAATGGACAAGACTTTCCCGGTGTTGAATGACTTCAATCTGGTCATAGTCCCAGTCAAACAAGTGGTGGGCTTCGATCACTTCCAAGCCCTTATTAACCATCGTGCTGGAATCAATCGTAATTTTAGCCCCCATCGTCCAGTTAGGATGAGCCAAGGCTTCAGCAACTGTAACCTCTGCCAACTCAGCTCTGGTTTTATCCCGGAAGCTACCGCCACTGGCAGTAATGACCAGCTTTTTCACATCTTGTCGCTCTAAACCTTGCATGGCCTGGAAAATCGCTGAATGCTCACTATCCACTGGCAAGATCGACACGCCCTTGTCTCGGGCTGCCGCCATGACAAAGTCTCCAGCCATCACCAAGGTTTCCTTATTGGCCAAGGCGATTTCTTTTTGCGCCTGGATAGCAGCCAAGGTCGCTTTCAGGCCAACACTGCCCATAACAGCATTGACCATCAAGTCGTAATCTCCTTGGGCCGCATAGGCTTCTAGATCTGTATACTGTTCCAGTTCCGGGAAATCTGCAAGCAGCGCTTGCCCCAGATCCGAATCTGCTACAACGACCGCAGCTGGTTTAAATTCCTCCACAATCGCCCGCGCCGCATCAATATTCTGCGCAAAACTAAAGGCAAGCAGGCGAAACTGGTCAGGGTAGGCACGCAGGATATCCAAGGTCTGCTGACCAATGGAACCGGTGGCCCCCATGAGATAAATGGCTTTCATTTTAGAAGAACCCCGCTAAATGCAAGAGTGGGAATACGAATAGGAGGCTGTCAAAGCGGTCCAAGAGTCCGCCATGGCCGGGGATAAAGCGGCCAGAATCCTTGACTCCATAATGGCGCTTGATGGAACTCTCCACAAGATCACCAAACTGCCCCGCTACTGAAAAGAAAATAGCCAAGAGCAAGACTAGGAAAAAGTTCTTGCCGCCAAAAGTCGCTCCACTAAAGAGGTAGAATCCAAAAGTGACCACTAGAGCCCCGGCAATACCGCCCAAGCTTCCCTCAACTGTCTTGTTGGACGAAACCTGCGGCAACAACTTCCGCTGCCCAAACCGTTTGCCGACAAAATAAGCTAGGCTATCCGTTGCCCAGACCAGCAACAAGGCATAGAGCACCTTATCCAAACCAGACATCTGAGCCCGCACTAACATATGAAAACCATAGCCTACATAAAAGCTAGATGCAATCGGAAAAACCGCATCGTCATAGGTATACCCTTTAACAAAAACGGTACTTCCTAAAATCCCCATAGCCAAGAGGGCAAAGAGGGAAATATTAGAATCATTTGGCAAAAAAGACAAATAGTTTTCCAAGGGTAGGGTTAGGAGCAGGGCCGCTAGACTGGCTAAAATTCCTTCGGGCGTATTGATCGCCAAGCCCTTCATCGCAAAGAGCTCATAAACTCCCAACATCGCTAGGAGCCCCACCACAAACTGAAACGGCAAGCCTCCAAACCATAAAAGCGCCAACAATATGACTGCGGCACCCACACCAAATACAAGGCGGTTCTGCAATTCTTTTTCCATCTTAAACTCCTCCAAAACGACGACTGCGGCGATTGTAATCCTCAATTGCTGCTTCTAATGACTGGGCTGTAAAATCTGGCCACAGGGTGTCTGTAAAATACAATTCACTATAGGCAGACTGCCACGGTAAAAAGTTACTGAGGCGTAACTCTCCACTAGTTCGGACAATCAATTCAGGATCTTGCCATTCCTTCGGCAGGCCACCGGTATAGAGATGAGAGCCAATCAATTCATCGTTAATCTGATCTAGGCTATAAGTTCCTGCCTGTACCCCGGCTGCAATAGCCCGAACAGCTTCTTGGATTTCAGCGCGACCTCCATAATTCAAGGCAAAATTAAGCACCAGACCTGTATTCTCAGCTGTCAATGCTTCCGCCTTCCGAAGGGAGTCCAAAGTCGGAGCTGGCAAGCGGCTCACATCTCCCAACATCTGGATTTTAACACCTTGCCGGTGTAATTCTGGAACATAGCGATCATAAAATTCCACTGGAAGGTTCATGATAAATTTAACTTCCTTTTCTGGACGCGACCAGTTTTCTGTGGAAAAAGCATAAACGGTTAGTACCTTCACGCCCATCTGACTGGCAGCTTTGGCAACTTCTTGCAAAGCTTCCATCCCAGCCTTATGGCCAAAGACACGCGGCTGCATCCGTTTCTGAGCCCAGCGACCATTTCCATCCATAATGATGCCAATGTGCTTGGGAATTGTCAAGGACGGCTGCTCTTCCTTCTTTTTAAAACCAAACATATTCTTTTCCATTCTTTCTAGACACACTTCTAGCTGACAGCAGAAGGTGATTTTATAAGAGATTGAATTAGTTCATTATACCACAAAAGCCCTAGCTATGGGAAATTCAGGCCGTTTCCAAGCTTCCGTCAGGCTCAGCCAAATCGGACGAGACATTAAAAAACGGCAGCCCTTGGCTGCCGTTTCCTCATTAATCGGTTTAGTTTGGATAGATGTAAGTAACTGTACCTTGTGCAGTTGTTGGGTCAAAGGTTCCACGGTAGTTTCCGATTTGTTGGATTCCGTTGTAGTTTGACTCATATACTTGGATTGCGTTGTTTGATTCAACAGCTGTAACGTAAGCTACGTGTCCATAACCACCATCGTTCCAAGATGCAACCGCTCCAACTTGTGGTGTTGTACCTGTACGGAAACCTGCTGCTGCTGCAGACGCTGCCCAGTCAGCACCGTTACCCCAGTAATCACCAACCCAAGGAGCCATTACCTTAACACCCCATGTACATTGTCCAACTGGGTAGCTTCCTGATGTATTGTAGTTGTAAGTTGGGGTAATCGCACCTGTTTGTGCTTGCTCAGCCGCTGCTTGCTCTGCTGCCTGACGTTCTGCTTCAGCCTGAGCTGCCGCTGCTTGTTCTGCAGCTTGACGTTCTGCTTCGGCTTGCGCTGCTGCTGCCTGTTCTGCAGCTTGGCGTTCTGCTTCAGCTTGCGCTGCCGCTGCTTGCTCTGCTGCCGCTTGTTCAGCTACTGGAGCTGACTCTTCTGCTTGAGGTGCTTCAACAGCTGGTGCCGCAACCTCTGCTGCTGGCGCCTCTTCAACTACAGGAGCTGAAACTTCTGCTGCTGGAGCTGCTTCAACAACTGGCTCAGCTACTGGTGCTGCTTCCTCTGCTACTGGCGCTTCAACAGCTGGTGCTGGAGCTGCTGTTTCAGTTGCAACAAGGTTGGCAACAACTGGTGCCGCCTCTTCAACTACAGGTGCTGCTGCAACTGCTGCTTCTGCAACTACGGGCGCCACTTCCGCAACCGCTGGAGCTGAAACTTCAACGGCTGGTGCCACAACCTCAGCTACTGGTGCTGCTTCAACAGCTGGTGCTACTGGAGTTGCAACAGCTTCGAAAGATAGGGGAGCAACTTCTGCTGCTGGAGCTGCTTTAGCTACAAGAGCTTGTGCATAGACCGCACCTTCACGTGGCCAAACAGCATCCTGACGGTTTTGCAAACCAGTACGGAAGTCTGAATCTTCAAGCGCATCGATCAACAATTGAGAGAAGGCTGCGTTTTTCTCAGAAGGGTTTTTCTCAGTTTCAACAACTGCTTCCTCTGCAAATTCTTCAAAGGTATCCAAGACATTGCCACGGCTACCTGTTACACCAAAGTAAGATGTCAAATCATCCATTGTTGGAACAGCTGTATTAGCAACTGCTTCCGCGATGATGTCACGTACTTGGTTTTGTACTGATACTTCCTGAGTTTCTGCTGTAACTGCTTGAGCTTCCAAGGCAGATGCACCTGCTACAGATCCAAGAACTGCAACCCCGGTAACTAATTTTTTCTTTGTTGTAAATGCCATAGTTTTATTTCTCCTTTAGGTGTTCGCTGATTAACAAAACAAGTAGCGAACCAATCTAGCTTTTCTAGCTAAAAAAAGTATAGCAAATTTTCAATCTTCTGTGCGTTACGAAAAGATTACAAAAGATTAATAAACCATGCCACTACTTGTCACTTGTTTCAACTGGCTCTTCCTGGGTTACTTCTTCTACAGGTTCCACAAGAGCTTCTTGAGCAGGTTCCGCTTCTACAGCTGGAGTATTGACAACTGCTTTTAGGGCGGTCAACTCAAAGGTCAAGTAAACACCGTCAACATCTAGAACCATCTTGTTGGCCTCGCGGTCAATCTCATCAATAACACCATATAGCCCACCAATGGTGACAATTTCCGTACCTTTAGCCAGACTAGCCATTTGTTCTTGACGTTTGGCTTGTTGTTTTCGTTGTTGGCGTTGCATAAAGAAGAGCAATCCACCAAACACCAGCATCATCCATAAAAATTGTAAATTCATGCAATTCTCCTTTTTTCTATTCATTCTACTATATCAAATCCTGCCTGGGCTTACAAGAAATGTCCGAGTACCAGTCGCAAAAAAGCCGGTCTCGCAAGAGCCGGCTTTACTCATCTTCTTAGAGAGCTGAGATTTTTGCTTTTACATTTTCAAGGTTAAAGTCATATTCGTCAAGGACTTTGCCTGCTGGGGCAGATGCGCCAAAGGTATCAATGGCTAGGAGCCCAGTACGTCCTTTTGGATTTTGTTCAAAAAATAAGCCTCAACTCCTTTAGAAGCTACATAAAGGAAAAGCAATAAACAGAACAGAACTAAAGTAGATAATCGAAAGCTCCACGCAAATGCATTGCCTGTGACGATAACAAATATTAGGCTAGTAATGACACTAACTGTTCCCGACTGAAAACGATAGCCACTTGCCAAAGAGAGAATAATTTGAAGCCAAGCCAACTCCAGTGCAAGCAATTCCAGTAACAAAAGTAATAGCCAATCTGATACCGGCACTCGAGTGATCGCAAATACAGCCAGTACAGCAATAGTTCCGATTGACCAATGTCTAAAAAATAAAGCTTTTAGTACTCTCAAACGTTGACCCAACAAATCCTCACGGCCCAAAGCGAAACTATAAGTTCGAATTCTATTATTCCCTAAATACGCATCTAAGATAGGTTGCCGGACGCGAATAACAGTGTAAATAGAGGCTAGACTCAAACAAATAGTCAGTGATAAACTTACTACCCCAGACCCCTGACTTAAAATAAAGTTCTCCTCTGATTTGTCTAAAAAACCCATGACATGGAAAAATGAGACAAACAGCCCAAACACTAGTCCATATAGGATAAAACTCCCTCTCAAACGCTGATTCAACCGTTCATACTCCAGTCCATAAAGCAACTCCATCTATTCACCCCATTTCCCGCTTATAGATACGTGCAATCCCTCCAGGTTCTGTTAAATATTCTTTATTCTCTACAGAATGAAAGTCCCCGTTTTTTATAATGTAAAGTTCATCCAATAAAGCATCCAATTCACTAAAAGTATGACTCGTTAATAGAACTATCTTCCCTTGTTGAGATTGATCTTTCAAAGATTGTTTTAACGTCTCAATTCCTATTTGGTCCAAACCATCAAAAGGCTCATCCAACAAGAGGATTTGAGGGTCCAAGGCCAAAAGCATTTCCAAAGAAAATTTCTGTTGCATCCCCTTTGATAAGCTTCCTAATTGTTCCCTTCCAGTCAATCCTTTCCCTATTCGGCAGCAAATATCATGAGACAAAGCAATCGGAGATTTTCCGTTATAAATAAAATTTTCTTCAAAAATTTCATCCATCCTTCTCTTCAGATCTCTGTCTGAAAAAGACCCAGATAAGCCTAGATAAACCAGACTCTTTTGTGTCACAGGCGCTCCATTCAAGGTGATTTCACCTTCTACCCGTAATAGGCCTAGCAATGAGTGAAAAAAGGTCGTCTTCCCACTACCGTTTTGCCCGATTAATCCAATTATCTTTCCAGGTTCAAACGTCAGAGATATAGGTCCTAAAACCTTTCTTTGTCCATAGTAGGCACTCCAATTCCTAATCGACAACATTCCTATCTCCTCCTTTGCAACTTAGAGAATATAGCTATAACTGATAACAAACATACGAAACCGACTACAAGTAAGTCTTTCAAATCAACTGCCGCCAAGTCAAAAACTCCTGAACGAATCAACTTACTAGCTGCAACAAAAGGATTCCATTCTCCGATAATTATCAACGGATCTGGGAGTCTTTGTTCCGGGATCAAAATTGGTGAAAACAAAAGGCCAACGAGCATAATTAGTTGGGTTACCAGTGTTAAAATTTCTGGTTTTAGCCAATAAGCTAAAGATAAACCTAGCGATAATAGCGCTATAATAACAAAAGTAAAAATAGCCATAGATTTCAGAGACAAGAGAACTTCTAAATGAAATAACCATCCCCCTAATAAAATAGCCATAGAGACACCCGGTAAGCTGAACAAACTCCAAATCATCAGGGTAGCCGTAACGAGCTGAAAAGCAGAGAATGGAAGTGTCAATTGATAATTGAAAACAATTCGACTTATTAGCGCTAGCATCACCTGCAGATGATATGTATATTATAATAAAAGTTTAGGGAGGATTCCAGTGAAACGCTTTCATTCCTCATATAAATCCATCACACCTCAAAAAACCGGCTCTCGCAAGAGCCGGCTTTACTCATCTTCTTAGAGAGCTGAGATTTTTGCTTTTACATTTTCAAGGTTAAAGCCATATTCGTCAAGGACTTTGCCTGCTGGGGCAGATGCACCAAAGGTATCAATGGCTAGGACATCTCCGTCCAATCCAACATATTTGTACCAAGACAGGCTAGCTCCCATCTCAACCGCTAGGCGTTTACGGATGGCATTTGGAAGAACTTCTTCTTTGTAAGCTGCATCCTGTTGGTCAAAGACATCACTAGATGGCATGCTGACCACGCGCACTTTGAGACCGTCTGCTTCCAAGTCCTTAGCAGCTTTTACAGCCAATTCCACTTCAGAACCTGTAGCAATGACTAGGCGGTCAAAGTCTGGTGCTGTTTCATGGACCACATAAGCTCCACGCGCAACCTTATCGAAGTCTGTTCCTTCCTGAACTTCCAAGTTTTGACGGGTCAAGACGAGGGCAGTTGGAGTAGACTCGCTAGTCAAGGCTTGGTACCAAGCTGCTTGAGTCTCACGCGCATCTGCTGGACGGAAGACATTGAGGTTTGGCATTGCCCGTAGACCAGCCAAGTGTTCGATTGGTTCGTGGGTTGGTCCATCTTCTCCAACGGCAATTGAATCGTGGGTGAAGACGTAGGTCACAGGTAGACCTTGAAGGGCTGCTAGACGCATCGCTGCCTTGAGGTAGTCTGAAAAGACGAAGAAGGTTCCGCCATAGACGCGAAGTCCACCGTGAAGGCTCATACCATTCAAGATTGTTCCCATGGCAAACTCACGCACACCAAATTGGATGTTGCGGTTGAGGCGATGAGTATCATCTTGCAAGCCGTCTTCTTTAATGTAGGTCATGTTGGAGTGAGCCAAGTCTGCAGATCCACCAAGGAAGGTTGGAAGGACTGCTGCAGCTGCATTCAAAGCATCCTGGCTAGAGTTCCGAGTCGCTTGTGAGAAGCCAGCTTCGTGAACTGGGAAATCTTCTGGTTTGACACGGACTGGGTCACGACCTTCAATGATAGCCGCAACTTCATCTGCCAATTCAGGGTGGGCTGCCTTGTAAGCTTCAACCAAAGCTTCCCACTCGGCATAAGCTGCTTGTCCACGGTCCACAACATTTTCTTTGAAGTCAGCATAAACTTCTGCTGGAACTTCAAAGGCTTCGTAGTTCCAACCAAGAGCTTCACGGGTTGCAGCTGTTTCTTCCGCACCTAGAGGAGCTCCGTGAACCGCATTGGTTCCTTGTTTATTTGGAGAACCATGACCGATAACAGTTTTCACTTCGATCAAGGATGGCTTACCAGACTCTTTTGCACGTGCAACGGCTGCTTGAATCGCTGCCACATCTGTTCCATCTTCAACCAAATCTGTATGCCAGCCATAGGCTTGGTAACGAGCTTTGACATCTTCCGTGAAGGAGTCTTTGGTTTCACCGTCCAAGTTAATATCATTGGAATCATAAAGGACAATCAATTTTTCGAGTTTTTGCAAACCAGCATAGGAAGCTGCTTCTGCAGAAACACCTTCCATCAAGTCACCATCACCTGCAATGACATAAGTGTAGTGGTCAAAGATTGGGAAACCATCGCGGTTATACTTGGCAGCCAAGAAACGCTCTGCTTGAGCAAAACCGGTCGCCATGGAAATCCCTTGGCCCAATGGTCCAGTTGTTGCATCAACACCAGCCGTATGACCATATTCTGGGTGACCTGGAGTTTTGGAACCCCATTGACGGAAGTTTTTGATTTCTTCCAAGCTCACATCCTCAAAACCTGAAAGGTGAAGGAGGGCATACAGGAGCATGGAGCCATGTCCCGCTGAGAGGATAAAACGGTCGCGGTTGATCCAGTTTGGTTGAGCTGGATTCAAACGCATTTCTTTTGTAAATAGTTCATAAGCCATTGGAGCTGCGCCCATCACCACTCCTGGGTGACCAGACTTAGACTTTTCGATGGCATCAATTCCTAAAAAACGAATAGCATTAACGGATAATGTTGACATGGTGTCCTCCTCTAATCGAGATCCTAAAGCAATTTTTTCTAAATCCATTATATGAAAATTATCCGCATCTAGCAATGGATACGGATAACTCTCAACTATCTATAGAAGCGCCTTGAATTGAATATTAGACTCTTCTAAGAAGTAATCATCAAATCCACGTGGGTGGTGGTATTCAATCTTGTCCTTATCCAATGGATAAGTATATTTGCCACCAACTTCCCAGATAAATGGATGGAATTTGTAATCCAAACGTTCTTTACGCATCTTCCAAAGCTGGAGAATTTCATCGGTTGATGCCATAAAGTTTGACCAAATATCATAGTGGACTGGAATAATAACTTCAGCTCCAAGATTTTCTGCCATCCGAAGAAGATCGATCGAAGTCATCTTATCTTGGATTCCGATTGGGTTGTCACCATAGTTATTGATAGCGACATCAATCTTGAAGTCACGTCCATGTTTGGCAAAATAATTAGAGAAATGAGAGTCCGCACCATGGTAGATGGTTCCACCAGGTGTTTCAAAGACATAGTTCACCGCTTTGCGGGCCATCAATTCATCCGTCACCGGAAGGCCTGCCAAGCTACCGCCATTTTCTTCGTAACCCTCAATTGGCAAGGTCACCAAACAAGTACGGTCGAAGGATTCAACGGCATGAACCTTGATATCTTTGAACTCAAAGCTGTCCCCTGGTGCAATCCGGATAATCCGGTCAGCAGGAACACCCCATTTTTCCCAAATATCACCACTCTCAACTGGACCAACAAATTTTACATGGTCCAATTTTGGATTATTGATGATGGCAGCTGCGGTATTGATATCCATGTGGTCACTGTGCACATGAGATACCATGTAGTAGTCCAATTCATTGATTGCAAATGGATCAATCACCATTGGTTGGACACGCAAGTTTGGTTGCAGTTTACGCACCCCTGCCATGTTAGCCATTTGGTGACCCCAGACCATGTCTTTTACCTTCTTAGTGGATTTTCCACGAGAAGACCACAGGTCCATCACCACATTGGCACCACCAGGTGTTTTAATCCAAACACCACAGTTACCTAGCCACCACATTGCAAAGTTGCCTTCTGCAACGACTTCTTCTTCAATTTCCTCGTTTAACCAAGTTCCCCACTCTGGGAAGGTTGAAAGAATCCAGGACTCACGTGTAATGTCTTTCACATTTGCCATTGACTTATCCTCCGTTTTCTTTTGTAAGTCTAGTATAGCCTTAAAAGCGGTTACAAAAAAGCCCAAAAGGAACACAGACATGTGTTCACTCTTGGACTGAATTTTTTTCACAAAGATAGACTAGAAAGCTCTAGCTCTTCCAGCTGCACCAAGTCTGCTGCAAGCTGCTGGACTGAAGCCGGATACTCCAAGGCTAAATATTCCAGGTTTGGGAAAGCCTTAATCAAAGAAACTAAATCTAGCTCTCCATCAAAGAAGGACGATACCTGCAAGGTTTCTCCCTCCTGTTTGACATTTTTACAATGCAGGTAGGTGGTCACAGAAGCGAGTAACTCTGCAGCCTCCAACGGCGAGTCTCCAACGAAGACCCAATTGGCTGTATCAAAGATAAAGGAGAGGGGCAGCTCTGCCTCTTGGATCAGCTCCATCACTCGCTGGCAATTGGTCAGCCTTGCTGTTAGAGGATCTTGATTGTTTTCAAGCCGAATATCCATCTTAGGGGAAAAAGAAGTCCACCATTTTTCCAAGGTCTCCCGCGAAATCGCCCCAGCATCTCCAATATTGACCTTCAAAAAAGGAGCCCCTAATTGTTCTGCCTCCTGGCAATACTTGGCAAGAGCTGGATTGACGCTATCTCCTTGTAAAAAATCGACATTGGCACTGTAAAAGAGTGCAATCCCCAGTTCATCTGCCCGGCGACGAATATCACGCAACTCCTCTTGACCGCCCCTGAGAAACTCACTTCGAATCTCCAGGCGCTTCAGACCCAGTGCCTGAACAAGCTCTAGGAGATCTGCCTGCCCCAGTCCTTGTTCCAATTGTTCCTGAAAAACAATCGTATTGAGAATAATAGCCTGCCTGTTCATAGTTCCGCCCTTCTTAAAGCTAGGAGATCCTGCCAAACTGGTTCCATAGCTACTAATAACTGTCGATAAACCTGATATTTTTTCACATAATGGGAATTTGGCCGAGGACTAAATCGCTTGTCAATCGTCACCATCTGTTGGACGGCTTCCTGTAAGGACACGCCTGTCACAGCCTGGTGGCAGGCGATGGCTCCTCCCAAACCACCTAGTTCTTTGGCCTGCGGAACCTCAACAGGGATTTCTAAAATATCCGCAAACATCTGCATCCAGGTATCGGAATTGGTCGCACCACCAGACAAGCGTAAGACCTGGGGAGCCTGGCCCAAGGAATTGATTAGCTGCTCTAAATGCTGCTTATGGGCAAACACAATCCCCTCATAAACGGACCGAATCATTTCTGACTTGGTCGACTGGGTTGTCAGTCCCCAAAAACAAGCTTCAGCCGGCTGGCCAACATTACTACCATATAGGAAGGGACAGAATAGAATCTTGGAAAATGTTGCATCTGTTTCTGCTAAAAAGACTTCCAAGGTCTCGTAAATCGACTCCCCTCGTTCCTTCAATAGCGTCATTTCCTCCCGCATCAGGAGTTTCAAAATGGCATCCAGATTCCCTGCAGAGGTCGGGCTACTGGCCTCAACCAGATACTCTCCAGTTGGAAACAGCGAGTTCATCAAACCACTATCCAAATCAGCTGGCTTACCACTCGGATAAGTATTGATATTCCAAGTCCCCGCAACAAGGCTGAAGGTCTCCGAATCTAGAACACCTGACCCAAGCGCACAGGCATCAATATCAAACAGACCACCCAGCACCGGAGTCCCTTCCAGCAAACCAGTTTGCAGCGCCGCCTCTTGACTGACACCCCCTACAATCTGCTGGTAGTCAACCAAGGCTGGTAGAGCCGCAGCCATTTCTTCAATTCCAAAAAATGTAATAATAGCTGGATCATAAGCTCCCGTTTGGAAATTGATCCAATGATTGCCAGAAGCATCGCCCCTTTCTTGATGAACCAAGCCCGTCAGCTTAAAGCGCACATAGTCCTTAGCTGCCAAAACCGCCCCCACCTGCTGGTAAACATCAGGCCGATGATCCTTCAACCACCGCAAGAGGACAGGAGCTTGGGGAGCAACCACATGTTGGCGGGTTAACTCCCAAATCTCACCCACACGTTGTTCAAAGGCTTGCGCTAGGTCACTAGCTCGGCTGTCTGCCGATAAAATCCCTGGATAAAACTCCCGTTTCTCCTGGTCTAACAGGTAGAGTCCCTTGCCATGCCCAATACAGGCAACGGCTTGAATCGCTGACGCGGGCAAATCCGCTAAGCGTAGACTTTCCCCAATGGCCCGGGCAATGGCTTGCCAGCTTTCACCCAAATCCACTTCGTAAAAGCCCGACTCCACCTCCTGCCGCTTGGTCGCAAAGGCAGAACTGGAAACCTCCTGCCCCTGCTCATCAAAAACAATCGCTTTGGTCGCAGTCCCGCCATAATCAATACACAAATAGTAATTCATCCCAGCCCCTTTCTAACCGAGCTGCAAATAGGAAGGGTGAGGTTTGGAAATTTCATTTCCAAACCTCACCGCACTTCTAAACTTACTGGAGATTTAGATGCTCAGTGACAGGATCTTGCGCTTGACGATTAGCTGTGACAGCAGATTCTTTGAAGTAGACACGCTCCGCATTGTTGTAGAGAACATCTTCCAACTCTTCTGGGCTAAATACATCCAGTTTTTCTAACCAGGTCGCTAAGTCTTCGTAGCTGTTAAAGGTAGCAGACCAAGGAGAGTCGGTTCCCCAGATTAAGCGCTTGGCACCCAAAACCTCTTTGGCGATGCGGACATTGGCTTCCGATTTCGGAAATGGGAAACTGTCTGGACTATCAATATCCTGAATAGCGGAAAGGTCGGTATAAATATTCGGATAGTCTTGCCACATGGACAACTCTGCCCGTAAGCGATTTGGAGTGGCCGCATGTGGGAAGGATAGATGGCAGACCACAAAATCCAAGCTTGGATAGAGGCGAGCCAGGTTGGCAATGGCATCAGGCTGATGGCTAATTTGATCAAAATTGCCATAGTCGACAGTCACCACAAAGCCCGGATAGTCTAGGAGATAGGATAAAATGAGACTAACATGGGGATCTGTGTCCAAACGGAAAGGTGTTTTTTGGCCACGATAGCCATGGATACCACCACCCTGACTGATTTCAAACTTAATCGCCCGGAACCCTAATTCCTCAACATGACGCCGCACAATGGCCATGGCATTTTCGGCATAGGGATCCACCGAAAAGGCACCGGTAAAGCGATCTGGATAGCGCTTCATGGCCAGATAGGTGTAGTAATTTTGATAGCCATTCAGATGCCCCTGTAGAATCACAGCCTTTTCAACATCATTGGCGTCCATATAACGCAAGAGGGATTCTGCTGAAAAACCTTTGTCCCCGTAACCAGCCTCAATCAGCTTAATGAGGTCGCCATCGTCCCAAATAGCATAGCCATTGCCGAGGGCATTGAGACGCCCCTTGCCATTAAAACCTGCAATCGTATCAACAATATGCGCGTGCCCATCAATTTTTTTCATAAGCCATTCCTTTCATTTAAAACGCTTACATTTTTAAGTACAACTTTTAACGCCTCAAAAAGATTAATCTTCTGCAATAAAAATTTTCTCCGTACTTCCCTCAAAGCCACTATTTTTATCCGCCATCTTCCGTAGATAACTGTAGATGCTTTCCCGTTTTGTGCGTAAAAGGAAAAGGAAGAAGAGGTAAACAAGGATTGTAATCCCAATCAAAAGCGGATTGCCAGAAATCCAGGCAAAGAATACGAGGGCTGTTAGCGGATGTGCCAAGAGGTTAAAGCTCATAATCAGAACCACTCCTTGGGGCAAGACAGAACCGTACTGTTGAACCGCTTCGGTATAAATCGGTCCCAAGGCGCTGGCTGCATAAAGCCCCAGTGAGAACCAAATAATCCCGTTGAGGATCGCTTTCAAGATATTTCCTTTAGAAACCGCAATCATGGCTTCAATCATGAAGGGAATCGCGATTAAGTCCACAACTGGAAGCGCCCGGTTGCCAGGCAAGAGCAAGGCTAAGAAGACCATAATCGGAACCAGGATCAAACCAGCAATGATCGTAGCCGGTTCACCAAAACCTACCCCGTCATCAACTGCAATGAACCAGCGTTTTTTGTCTGCCACAGCTTCTGCTGTTTCGGTCTCCTGCTTTTTATTTTTCTCAACCGCTTCCGCCAAAGGACCAAAGGCACTGGCAAAGACCCCGGTGATCAGTGGAAAGACAGTCATAACAGCGGCTAGCGACATGGCAAAGCCAAGGATTCCACCCCAGGCATCTAGACTGGCCAAGTCTTTCAAACTTCCTAAAATTCCAATCACCAAGCCCAAAATAAAGCCCAGGGTCATGGGTTCCCCAAAGATCCCCAGTTTGGTTTTCAAAGACTCCGGATTGAGTTTGACCTTGTTGACACCGAGCAGATTCCACAGTGGATCCAGGAGCAGGGCTGGAACTAGGGTCTCAATGTTGTGAATCGAGTTAATGGTTGCATTTTTGACCCCATAGTAGTCTGACCAACGATCTGCAATAACCTCGGACATGATGAGGGAATAGAGCAAAACAAAGACCATAAAGGCAAAAGACAAAGCGAAATTACCAGTTGCCGCATAGGCCATGGTGCCCCAAATCATGTAACCAAAGTTATTCCAGAGGTTGGATGGGACAAAGACTCTCGTGATTCCGACCAAGAAGAGGACCAACTCAATCAAAAGACCAAAGACAAAGAAGGACAGGCCAATCGAAGAAGAAAAGGCAGTTAGGGATCCGGTCTGCCAGCCAATATCGACAATTGGTAGGTTTAAGCCAGCCGTCTCAACCATCTGCTGGATGTACTTGGTGACCAAGGGAGTAAAGAAGGAAATGATCCAGCCAAAGCCTGTCAAACCAACACCAGCCCGGAGAGCACTAAAGAAGGCTCTCTTGGGACTGACTTTCAAAAACAAGCTGACCATAAAGATCATAACTGGAACGACAATCGTCGCTCCAAAGACATTGAAGAAATTTTGTAAGGCCGCTAACATCGGGCACCTCCTTACTGATTAACCACATTTACCGGTTGCCCAGCAAAATAAGAAATGATATTGTCAGCCGCTTCTTCGGCTAGAGTCCGACGACCTTCGATGGTTCCTGTGCCCGCATGTGGCGTCATGATCACATTATCCAAGGCCCGCAGTTCTTCGGCCACGGCTGGTTCAAATTCAAAGACATCCAAGCCTGCTCCGGCGATCTCACCCGTTTGGAGGGCCTCGATGAGGTCCGCTTCAGAGACAATTGGCCCACGCGCAGCATTGATCAGATAGCTGCGGTTTTTCATTTTCTTAAACACTTCCCGGTTAAATTTGTGTTTGGTTGATGGGAGATAAGGCGCGTGGATGGTAATGACATCTGAGCTTTCCACCAATTGGTCAAAGGACACATAGGTCAAACCGAGTTCTGCTTCACGCTCCTCTGGAAGTCGATAAGGATCGTGGTAGAGAATCTTCATCCCAAAGGCCTTGGCAAAACCGGCTACGGTTGATCCAATACGACCCATGCCATAGATACCCAGAGTCGCTCCTTCCAAGGTCAAACCTTGGTAGCGTTGTTCACTCGGATCAATCCAGTCCCCCCGGCGAACCACTTGATCGTAAAAGGCCAACCGCTTGGTTGCTGCCAGCAAGAGACTAAAGGTCATTTCCGCCGTTGGAACACGGACTGCCTGCGGTGAATTGGACACCGTGATCCCCTTGCTCTTGGCATATTCAATATCCACATGGTCGAAGCCAACCGCATTCAGGGAAATCAGTTCCAGATTTTTACCAGCATCCAGCATTTCTTGATCGCCTTTTTGGCCCATCAAAAGCCAGGCATCATATTCACCCAAATGTTCCAATACATAGTCGCGTGTAAAGGGCTCTCCCTCTGAATAGGTGACATCAAACTCCGCCATTAACTTAGTCAAGCCCTCTTTGGGTACAATTCCTGTTACCAATACTTTTTTCTTTGCCATCCGAATCCTCCTTAAACGATTTGATACAATCCAACTTCATGACTGCCATTATTGGCAGAAAATACATAGGCCTGGCCATCTTTTTCAAAAGCTAGGCAATTACTTGAGGCAACCCCACCTTCAACCAGCCTTTCCTGATAGGTTCCATTTTCAAAGGTAAAGGCCAAGAGATCCTTGCGACCAGCACGGTAGCCAAAGAACAAAAGGTCTTGATCCAAGAGCCGACCCGCCCAAAGGGCATGACCAAAGGGAGTGGTCTCAGGGTAGCGGTAGAGCTCCTCAGCAAAATCTTCGCTCAGAATCCGAAAACGGTCTCCGTGAAAATCTTGAATCAGGACATTTTCCAGCCGACCATCGCCATCCAAGTCAAACTGCACAATGTCACTGGTTTCTTCCCCAAATAGAGGCGTCAGCTGCCACTCCCCAGTCTCACTCTGAGAGGGAAAGTCTAGGCGAAAAATCCCCTCAACCCCTGTGATCAGCGAGTAGGCTTGCCCCTCCGGTCGAAAGTAGCCATGATTTTTTTTGAGACGCAGTGACAGGGCTTCTATTCCTTCCAAGGAAGCTGACTCCGAATCAAAGCGCCCCACAAAGATTTTCCCATCATCCGACCAGTCCTCAACAAAGGCCTTTGAATTAGCAATGGTACAACCCACAAACAGAATCTCTCCCGCAGGCTCCTGAATGAGGTCAAAACGGTGCAGATAGGGAAAAGTCATCAACTCTTCCACTGCCCATTGACCAGTACCGAGAAAACGACCATACACAATTCGACAATCCTGGGCATTAAAGCCTGGATAAAACCGCTGGGTGGCCAAAAAGTCCAGCGTCCCCGGAACCTGGATAATCGACATGGTTCCCCCGATGTCCGACCAAACGACCGATCGTTTCAGATCACCATTGAGGTCGTAGGCCAAACAGGCCCCTTCCACTTCCGAGGCAACCAAGAGATAATCCTGA
This sequence comes from Streptococcus danieliae, assembly GCF_013415245.1. Lineage (GTDB taxonomy): Bacteria > Bacillota > Bacilli > Lactobacillales > Streptococcaceae > Streptococcus > Streptococcus danieliae_A. Next base: position 20,651 of record NZ_JACBXX010000210.1, read on the forward strand.
TCCTCCTGATGGATTCGGGCTACAGCATAACAGGACTCTAGCCGATCCTCGAGAATTTTTGTAAAATGCATCCGATCTCCTTTCTAGTGAAACGGTTAACTTATCTAGCAAAATAATTATCGCCAAAAAATTTTGACGATAATCAGCTGCAAGCAGCGGAGTTAACCGATTCACTAATAGTATATCTTTATCATACCCTATCTCTAGTCAGATAGCAAGCGTTTACATGCTGTTCCTCCGTATTTTTTTAATCGCTCCTTATTTTTAAAAGGATTTTCTTAAAACCAGCTCACTCGGTACCACCAAACGCTGGGCTTGCTCTGGCTGCTCCTCTCCTTGCAACTTGCCTAATAAATGATGGGCCGACACCCGACCAATCCGATAGGAGTCTTGACGGACACAGGAAATACTTGGGTTCAAGACCTGCATCCAATCCAAGTCTTCATAAGAACCCAGGCCAAAGTCGCTCGGATATTGGTAGGGAGTTCCATTAATCAGCTTCATAAACTCCAGTAAAACCGGGCCATTCATGGTGAAAAAACCCAGGCCTCGTTTAGCAGCGGCCAGCAAGTCCAAAATCTTCTCACTCGTCCCTTGCTCTCCCAAGACCAGCAAGCGGTCCGGATCAGACCCAACTTCCTCACAAAAGCCTTGGTAGCGCTGTTCGCGGGTAGAAATCCCTTCAATTGGATAAGTCACAAAATAAAGATCACGGTAGCCTTGGGCCTTCATCTGCGCCAAAAATTCCCGGGTCGAATCACTGTTGTTAGAAACAACCGTATCCAAAAACATATCCTTGGATTCCCGGTCAACCATCACCGTTTTTTGGGGATCCAATTGTTTCAAATTTGGCAAGTTGGCATCAATCGGATCCAATAAGATCCCCGATACATTTTGTTGCAAAAGGCGGTGAATATTTTCCGCTTCAATCTCAGGATTGTCATCTGAATTAGTAAACAAGACACTGTAACCTTCCTCCTGACACTGGTCATGAATCCCCTTCATCACGGATGAAATAAAGGGATTGGTAATATCCGCGATCACAACGCCAATCGTCTTGGTATCCTGGGTTGCCAAGCTCTGGGCAATCTTATTCGGCTGGTAGCCGGTTTCTTCAATAACTTGACGAATTTTTTCCTGGGTCGCTAGGGACATTTTACTGGTGTTGCCATTTAGATAATAGGAGACTGTCGCTTTGGACACTCCTACCATTTTAGCGATGTCTGTAATGGTTACCTTAGCCATCTCATACTTCTCCCTTAACTGCTATTTGTAACTATCATAGCACTTTTTAACCAAAGCGCCACGCAGGGTCAATCGAGTAGAGGCTAATTTCTAGTCCCTCTCACACCACCGTGCGTGCCGTTCGGCACACGGCGGTTCAACTAACTTTTAACGCATGTCGTTTAAGATAGAAATCTAGACAAGAAACCAGTCCTCTTTTAGTAAGGGCTGGTTTTGATATAGCTCGCTTTAAGACTGACTTTTGTGCCACTAGTTGATAGTGGTTACCCCAGCCAGATACTTTATCGGCTATCCATTTCGGAACACCTAGTTTCAGAAGTCCCCATAGTCGTCTCGATTTTTTCTTCCATTGCTTCCAGATAATGACTCGGATACGAGTTCGTAAACGCTCATCTATTTGCGTCAGTATCGTCTTCATATTACCAAGTGAGAAGTAATTTACCCAACCGCGGATAACCCAATTTAATCGTTCAATCCGTGTCGTTAGGTCAATGCTCCACTTCCTCGTCGTTAGTCGCTTCAGCTTGCGCTTAAAACTCTGTACACTATCTTGATGGGGACGGCATTTCCAGCCTTTCGGAGATTTCCA
>NZ_JACBXX010000256.1 GCF_013415245.1 Streptococcus danieliae
TAAGATGTCCCTCAGACACCGAAACAAGAAAGGAATACGCACATGTCAGAATTGCTAGATAAGATATTATCTCGGAACAATATGCTTGAAGCCTATCATCAGGTAAAAAGAAACAAGGGTTCTGCTGGTATCGACGGAGTTACCATTGAGGAAATGGATAATTTCCTACGGCAACATTGGCGAGAAACCAAGGAACTTATAAAGCAGAGGAAGTACAAACCTCAACCAGTTTTACGAGTTGAAATTCCTAAGCCAAATGGTGGCGCTACAGTCATGGACAGAATGGTACAACAAGCGATTGTTCAAACCATCAGTCCAATCTGTGAAAGACACTTCTCAGAGTATAGTTATGGCTTTCGTCCCAATCGCTCTTGTGAGACAGCTATTATTCA
>NZ_JACBXX010000258.1 GCF_013415245.1 Streptococcus danieliae
TTAATCGTTCAATCCGTGTCGTTAGGTCAATGCTCCACTTCCTCGTCGTTAGTCGCTTCAGCTTGCGCTTAAAACTCTGTACACTATCTTGATGGGGACGGCATTTCCAGCCTTTCGGAGATTTCCAAAAGCCAAAGCCTAAATACTTGAGTTTTGTAGGTCCTACAATCTTTGTTTTGGTCATATTGACCTTCAAACCTAATCGCTTCTCGATAAATCGGCTAATGGAGTGCATAACTCTTTTGGCGGATGCTTCACTACCAACTGTGATGACGCAGTCATCTGCGTAGCGAACAAAACGAAGACCTCGTTTTTCCAACTCCTTATCTAGTTCATTGAGCATGATATTAGACAAGAGAGGTGACAAATTCCCGCCTTG
>NZ_JACBXX010000098.1 GCF_013415245.1 Streptococcus danieliae
AAATAGAGGTTCTAGAGGACTATTTGCCATGGTCTGAAATCATACAGAAGAATTGTCAATAAAAAAGGTTCCCGAGTCAATCAACTCTGGAACCTTTTTCATATACTTGGTTATAGCGCGCTTACTTCCTATTCTGATGTTTTTTCCACTTATCAGTTTACTAGGAATTGCTTTTTTTTGCACTCTGAATTACAAAAAAAGTTGCATGGAGAGAAAGCTTTCCACACAACTTATTATAGAACCTGAGCTTGGGACAAAAAGTCCCGTAAAGTATAAAAAGGAGAGATTCATTCGTTGAAATGAGTCTCTCCTTTTCTTTTTAGGTACTCCTCTTCCCATATTTGAGGAGGTTATTGGCCATAAGAACCAA
>NZ_JACBXX010000259.1 GCF_013415245.1 Streptococcus danieliae
CGTTATAGCGATGGTTCGCAGGATGTTGTGCCAGTAACGGTACAAGTGACTGCTCGTCCAGAAGCAGAGAAATACAACCCAAGCTACAACCCAGCAAGTGTAGAAGCTGGAGAGCAAGTCGTTCTAATCGGTAAGGACTTGCCAGCGAGCGCTACTTACAGTGTTGTCGGCTCCGGAATGACCGTCGATGCTCAAGGTCGTGTTACGGTAGTTGTCCCAGCGGATGCCCTATCAGGTAGTGTGTCTGGTAGTGTTACAGTTCGTTATAGCGATGGTTCGCAGGATGTTGTGCCAGTAACGGTACAAGTGACTGCTCGTCCAGAAGCAGAGAAATACAACCCAAGCTACAACCCAGCAAGTGTAGAAGC
>NZ_JACBXX010000096.1 GCF_013415245.1 Streptococcus danieliae
TTACTAAAAGAGGACTGGTTTCTTGTCTAGATTTCTATCTTAAACGACATGCGTTAAAAGTTAGTTGAACCGCCGTGTGCCGAACGGCACGCACGGTGGTGTGAGAGGGACTAGAAATTAGCCTCTACTCGATCCACGGGGTTCCGCATCCCTTTTAATTTTTGGAAGCCTTAAAGCGTCTCTTCAGACCTAGGTGGATTCTATCAGAGAGCAAGTCGAGAGAGGACTACCTGTTCCTTTTCTCGTTTCGTATTCAAGGCTAGGAAAATGCGTTTCTTAAAATTGTCAAAGTTCCTGAAACCAAAGGCATTCCGCTTGATAACCTTGATGAGATTATTAGTTGCCTCTAGTCTTGCATTGGAATA
>NZ_JACBXX010000260.1 GCF_013415245.1 Streptococcus danieliae
CGATGGCTCGCAGGATGTTGTGCCAGTAACGGTACAAGTGACTGCTCGTCCAGAAGCAGAGAAATACAACCCAAGCTACAACCCAGCAAGTGTAGAAGCTGGAGAGCAAGTCGTTCTAACCGGTAAGAACTTGCCAGCGAGCGCTACTTACAGTGTTGTCGGCTCCGGAATGGCAGTTGACGCTCAAGGTCGTGTGACGGTAGTTGTCCCAGCGGATGCCCCATCAGGTGGTCTGTCTGGTAGTGTTACAGTTCGTTATAGAGATGGTTCGCAGGATGTTGTGCCAGTAACGGTACAAGTGACTGCTCGTCCAGAAGCAGAGAAATACAACCCAAGCTACAACCCAGCAAGTGTAGAAGA
>NZ_JACBXX010000263.1 GCF_013415245.1 Streptococcus danieliae
TGCGTCTATGATAAGTAGCGTAGTCTTTATTTCTAAGAGCTAATCTCAATTCAGTTTCTTGTTGTTTATCTAATTTCAATTTCATACAATCTATTATAATTCAAAATTCGATTTTTATTTAGTATCAAAATCCACTGCTTTTGTTGCAGTTTCTTTCAGGGAATTTTCTTTTCTTTTGTTGGCTGATTTGTTACAATGCTAAATTTCAAGTTGAAATTAGCCACCACTAAGAAATTCCTTTGGTGACTTGTAGTCCAAACATTTTTTAGGATAATTGTTTATCCAATTTTCAATAAAAGCGACTTCTTTGGGAGTTGTTTCTTTGGTCCCTTTTGGTAACCACCTGCG
>NZ_JACBXX010000020.1 GCF_013415245.1 Streptococcus danieliae
CGCAGGTGGTTACCAAAAGGGACCAAAGAAACAACTCCCAAAGAAGTCGCTTTTATTGAAAATTGGATAAACAATTATCCTAAAAAATGTTTGGACTACAAGTCACCAAAGGAATTTCTTAGTGGTGGCTAATTTCAACTTGAAATTTAGCAAAATAACGTTTTTGGGAACTTTTTCAACTGATCCAAAGGTTGTTTCCCGAAGCAGAGCTGGAATTTGTTATACTCATTTAAAATCAAAAGTTGAAAAATAATGGATGCTTAGTTTTGAAATACAACAATATAAAACCACTACGTATCTAGAAAGGACCTTGTCCATTCTCTATTCACAATGGATTTTAAGGTTT
>NZ_JACBXX010000019.1 GCF_013415245.1 Streptococcus danieliae
GTAGAATTTTACAATCTATAAATAGTGAGTACAATATAGCCTAAAAATGGCTTCCTTTCAATTCATATGGGATGCTTTCCCTGTGGTGGGGGACGGCAGCGACCTCTGACGAGTTCCATGCCTTATTCGGAAACCGAAGTTTTCCGAATCCCCCCGATTCCAAGCTCAGTAGCTTGGAATCTTTTCACCACGGGGTTCCGCATCCCTTTTAATTTTTGGAAGCCTTAAAGAATTGCATCAGGTGTGGGTGAATTCTATCAGAGAGCGAGTCGAGAGAGGACTACCTGTTCCCTTTCTCGTTTCGTATTCAAGGCTAGGAAAATGCGTTTCTTAAAATTGTCAAA
>NZ_JACBXX010000018.1 GCF_013415245.1 Streptococcus danieliae
TCAGAGACGCCTATTGTCAAGAAAAAGCATCAGATGTCAACTGACATCCAACGGAAAATTACTCAATTACTGGTCGAAAAGGATTCGATGAAAAGCATTGCCGAGCGTCTACATATCTCTACATCAATCGTCCTTAGACGATTAAAATTAGTAAAGACAAAACCAAACTTGAAGTCACTGCCCAAGATAATGAGTTGGCGTGTTCGGATACAGATCATGAATCAATTTGACAAACAGTCAAAAGAATATCGACGTCTAAAGCGGTATTGGAAAATCATACAAACCGATAGCCGCAAATTGAGCACAAAACGTACTTATCAACCTATGTTTCAAATGCATC
>NZ_JACBXX010000064.1 GCF_013415245.1 Streptococcus danieliae
GCGTCTATGATAAGTAGCGTAGTCTTTATTTCTAAGAGCTAATCTCAATTCAGTTTCTTGTTGTTTATCTAATTTCAATTTCATACAATCTATTATAATTCAAAATTCGATTTTTATTTAGTATAAATTAATACGATGGTTATTTGGTAATTTTCATGTTATAATCAATCTAAAATGAACCTACTTACATCGGGAGGGTTGTGTATGATTACCAAGGAAGAATTAGGTTTGAGAATTCGCAAGGAACGTGAAAACCAAGGCCTCAGTCGTGAAGCTCTTTGTGGTGACGAGGCAGAGCTAACGGTCAGACAATTACTCCGCATCGAGACAGGAAAATCCCTCCCCAAATTAGAAAAACTGGAGTTTCTTTCACGGGTTTTAGGGGTAGACATCTCAACTTTCTTAGGGGAAGAAAAATTAGAACTTCCGGCAGACTATTTGGAGAAAAAATACCGACTTTTGAAAACGGGCACCCATGGAGATCCCGAGAGAATTGCCCACAAAAGAAAAGCTTTAGAAAAAATTTATGAAAATTACTATGATATTCTTCCAGAGGAAGAACTGTTTATATTAGATGTATTAGAAAGACTTTGGGACATCGCTAGTGGTGTGAATTTGGATGATTCGATGTCAGCAGATGTCATCTATGAGGATTATTTTAGACAGCTTCAAGAAAAGGAAGTTTATTCTACAAACGATTTGTTATTGTTGTCTTATCACTACTTCTTTTCTCAAAATTATAGCCAAGATGATAGAAAGGCAATCCAATTAGTAGACAGGCTCTTGAGTCAGAAAATCAGTGGTGACGAAATCTACAATCGAGTACTGCTTTCGACCTTATTGCTTTTGATCAGTATTCAAGTTGCACTTCGGGATTATGGGGAATTACTGAGAGTTATTAATAGGGTAGAGCAGGTTATTGAAGAAACCAAGCAGTATACTGGAAAGCCAGTGATTCTATTAACGAAGGCTAGATACTCTCTTTTTGTTGAGGGGGATGTAGAACAGGCAAATCAATTTTATGATCAAGCAAAATTACTTGGGGAATTGCTGGATGATAAGCTATTCCTGCAACAATTAGAAATTGAAAAAGAGAATGATTTTAAGCAAAAAGAAGAATAGCGACATTAATGTCCTGTTCTTCTTTTTTTGTAATTTGTATACTTAGTCTATCATTTGAAGGAGGGGGCAGACATGATTAGAATTTTGACTTTATTGTCATTCTTTGTTTACTTATTCTATTAGTTAAAAATAGTTCTAATCTTGATGATTGTAGAAGATGGTGACTATATTTAGTTTTGATAATAGTCTACTAGACTATATTGAACAACTATTAAATCTGAAGAAAAAAACAGCTAGGAGGATTTTGCTAGATAGAGATGGATTTGCTGATATCAGAGAGGGCAGAACGGACATTTTTCGAAACACCCTAGACGGGGATTTAGTAAGAAAGCAAAATTCTATTACAGATAGATCTGAAATTATTCTTGGAATTAACTTGGAGCTACTAGATGTAGAAGAGTTATTAAACACATATAAAAATTCCATTAGTGTATTTATGCATTGGGGTATAATTGGAAGTTCTAATAATGAAGAAGTAGTGATGGTAATTTTGCTGATGTTTCCAAATGAGATGATCGTTCCTTGTATGAAAAAACTTAAGTATGTTTTATCACAGATGGAGATCATGCTTGATCGTTTCAAACAAGAGCAATTTCAAATAGAAGTGGATTTTAGAGTAAATAGCTTAATCCCGATGTTCAGAAAAGAAAATGAATCGTTTGAACCGTGGATGCGTAAACTTCAAATTCGCCAACCTCTTAACAGGTATGTCACAGAAGAAGATATAGCTAATATGCTGTATTTTCTCTTATCAGAAGAGAGTAAGGCATTGAGAGGTCAACAAATTGTCTTGGATTATGGATATTTAGATTGAGGAGATAAGAAATGAGCTTTATTTTGTTCTCTAAACTTTACCCACGTGATGGGTGTTAGAAATTAAGATGAGAGTCAAAAAATGGACTGCTTGATTTCAATTAAATGACTTTACTTACTAGAAAGGAGGATAAAAATTTATGTTCAAATTGTTTAAGATGCCACATCGCTTGACGATTAGTGTGGGTGTATATCGATATGTGATTTATCGAAATGGATTAGTTTCTTTATAAGAGGAGGTTAAAATAAATATGGTGAAGTTTTTCAAAATGCCGAAGCGTTTAACGATTAATGTCGGTATTCTAAGTCATACTATTTATCGGTTTGGTCGTGTGTCACTGTAGGAAAGGTTAATAGATCATGAATAAATTTTTAAAATCACTAAAGCGTTTAACAGTTAATCTTGGCATCATTACTTATAGATATCGTAATGGACGTCACACACTTTAATAAAAGGAGAATCAAATATGTTAAAATTTTTCAAATTGCCTAAAAAACGTCTAACAATCAACCTTGGTGTGGTTGTCTACTCCTATAAAGGACGTCGTCATTCTATTTAGAAGACGTTCCTGTTAGTGGATAAGTAATCTTATCCACTAATAAGATAGGGTTTAGAGATTTTCTAAATCCTATCTTATTAGTGAGGATAGCAAGGAGTTGTGTATGAATTTACTGCGAATTATTTTTAGATCATTGTTCGTTAAAAGAGATGTCAAGCTGCTTTTTACTTTTACTTTTTTACCCTTACTTTCGTCATTTTTAGGGGGTGGAGGTCATTCTTTAAATTACTTTAATAATGGCTATTTCTCCTTCTTGGTTCAGACAATGGCGACACAGTATAAAATGGTGTTACCGATGTTGGTGATAATCTTGTTAGTTTCATCCATATTTAGAGAAGAAATTGAATCGGGCATCTTATTTTTATACAAGGATTTAAACCGTTATCGCTTATTTACTGCGAAGTTGTTGAGTCTGTTTCTATTATATTTTGTATTTTTAATAGCTACCATGGTTATCAGTTTTATGGTTTATGGTTTTCAGGTACTAGCATTGGAACAGCCTTTTAGTTTGGTATCAGCCATTCCAAAAGAGAGTCGCGTTACGATCTACTCATTTATCGCCTATATTCTGATGAATCTCATTACGATTAGTTTTGCAAGTATGGTTTCAATCACTTCTAGTACGATGAAAACAGTTTTACTTGGTGTTTTTATAAATCTCCTTGTATCTGTATCTCCATTACTGGTTGGAATTCAGTACCTTTTCCCAAATGGATATGAGGAATTGAGTCAATCAAATTTTAGTTTAGCTGTGATTCTTGCTTTCTTGATAGCCTCCTTGTATTTGGCCATTACTTATACTATTGGTCACCGTCGGTTTAATAAAGTTGAATTCTAATGGAGGAGGATATGACAAGACAGCAAATACAAGTCATTTGGTTATCGATAAGTTTGATTATTATTGCATCGATTATTTATTCCCTAGGTCTTGCGACACTCTTCTTCAGTCCGTCTAATGAATTACAGTTGTTTTATCAAGTTTCTTTATTGTTCTTTATGCCTCTAGGGTTTGTTGTAGTCCCCTGTTGGATTTCAAATAAAAATGATTTATGCAATTCCCAGGTACTTGTTCAATTTAATTGGAAAAGTTTTGTGATTCTTGCGTTTATAATTTATATGGTGAACGGGTTGTTTTTGCATAGTGAAGAATATTTTCCACAAATGGTTATAGCCATCTGTGAGGAATATTTATTTAGATCTTTAATTTATCGTATTTTAAGAACTCATTTTGCACCACTATGGGCAATTTTAATTGGATCATTCCTCTTTGGATTATTACTGCATATGAATTACCCTTTACTTGATAATGTATTCGTTCGTTTCCCACTAGGTTTACTATTTTCTGGCCTTACTTTAAGGTTTGGTTTGCAGTATGCCATTGCTGGTCATTGGATTTTTAATCTAATTCAATCAATTTTATAAGGAAATAGGAGATGTTCTATGGTATTGTTTCTAGTTGCTTCCATTGTATATACACTACTTGCACTTTTTTCCGCACATTGGTTGTTACACCTAACACCACCCTTACTACTAATGTTGCTCTATGTACTTCCTGTCGGAATGAACTTAGTTTTTTACAAGTATCAGAGTCGCAAATATAGTCGGACGAGTTTATTGCTATTTCCATCTCTGTCTTTACTATGTTATATACTCTTCGCATATGTTTCAAATATGACTGGTGTTTGGAGAGAATTTGTTGGATTACACACAATTTCTAATGAAAATGTAAGCGTAGAAGTTGCACAAAATTTATTGAGTGCTTCGCAAATACTGTTTATATTAGTGCTGTTCTATGGAACTTTGTTTGCATATCATTTTATTTCAGAAAAAAGAGCGCAAAAAGGAGCAATACATGCTTAAAGTTGAAAAGCTATCTAAAAAATTTGTTGGCAACGATTTTTATTCTCTGAGAGATGTTTCATTTGAAGTGAATAGAGGGGAAATCATTGGTTTAATTGGTAAAAATGGAGCTGGAAAATCAACACTATTAAAAATGATCGCCAAGTCACTTCGACCAACTGAAGGAGATGTTTTCTATAAAGGGGAGTCGATTTTTGCGAAAGACAATGTCCTCCATGATGTTGGAATTATGATTGACCCCGTTTTTTATCCTGAAATGTCCGTTATCGAAAATTTGAAATTCTATCTCCGTTTGCATCGAAGAGAAGACTTGTTTGAGAATATAGAGCCAACTCTAAAAATGGTGGAATTATGGGAGGCAAGGCATAGAAAACCCAAAGGCTTTTCATTTGGGATGAAGCAACGGACGGCCTTGGCTATCGCACTAGTCGCAGAACCTGATTTTCTTCTGTTAGACGAACCCTTTGTGGGTCTAGATCCAGTAGGTATTCAAAAATTAATCGAGATTCTGCAAGATTGGTCTAGTAAGCGGCAAATTTCGATGATTATTTCGAGTCATCAATTGGGGGAGCTTGAAGCTTTGTGTGATCGTTATATTTATATCGAATCCGGTCAGCTAGCAGATGCCTTTGAAGGTCAAAGTCATCCAAGTGTTGTGTTTCACCTAGATAAAAATAAGGATTTATCGATCTTACAAGGAATTCTCTCGGATAAGATTCAGTTACATGATTTTCAGCTTGATGTATCAACAAGTATCGACCAAGTCGATTTACAAGAGATGCTTCTCCTATTGGTTCAGCATCAACTCATTGAGTCAATGGGAGTTCGAGAAAATCACCTCAAAGATATATTTATGAAAGGTTAGATAAATGAAGGCAACTTTGTATCCTGTTTTTCAAACAATCTGGAAGAGGCGTGAAAGGAAATTATTTCTTCTTTTCAGTTTTTATCCATTGTTATACATGGCCTCTTCTTTTTTTGAAGAATCGAATTTTATGAAGATTTCATCAGAAGGCGGTGTAAAACTAAGTTATCTTGAATTTGTTGAAATTCTGTTTAACTCTGTTGATATGACAGCATTACCGATGATTGCCTTAGCTTTGTTGGTTTATGCTGTTTTTCGGAGGGAAATCGAGGACCATACTCTTTTTCTCTATAAGGATGTCAGTAGAAAAACCATTTTCTCTTCCAAGTTTATGAGTCTGATGATTATACTTCTACTATATGTGTCTGGTTTTATCCTAGTCTCTTTACTTGTTTTCTATTCTAGGGTTGTTCCAATGGGATTAGGAATTGGTCGATTATTGCCAACAGAAATGATGTACCTAACACCGACCTTGTATGGTCTGTTCGCGATTTTTCTTAAAGGGTTAGTCGTTATTTCGCTAACTGCCTTATTATCAATGAACTACGGTCTAGGTTTGACGATGACAGTCATTATTATTTTCTATTTGGCTATGAGCTTATTGTCTTTGATTGGCAGTCCTTTTGCCCTTGTTTTACCAAATGGGTATCGTCAATTCATCATTGATCATCCGACTGAACTCTTCCCGTTCTTGGTTTCAATTGTTCTTACCTTTATTTATAGTCTTGCTTTTAATGGGCTAGCTAGTCGTATTTTTCAGAAAGTGGAATTCTAACTATGAATAAATCAATAACTGACTTGGTGTTCAAGTACATGAATAAATCTAGATTTATTTTCGGTTTGTTATTAGGTCTATTCAGTAGCCTAGTAGCTTTGATTCTCCCTAGTTTTCTTGGAGAATTTATCGACGGTGCTTTTCTTCAGATTATCTCAGACCATCCGTCACAGTTATTGGGATTCGTGGTTTTAGTTGTAGTAGTATACTTTCTTCAAGCATACTCTGGTTATCTGATAGGTGTGGAGGGCGGAAAAACTTTAAACCAGATACAAAAGTATACTTATGAGCGTTTGTTAAAGAGTGAAGTATCTGAGTTGGAGTTATTTAAATCTGGGGATTTGGCAAGTCGTTTTACGAATGATATGTCAATTATTTTACGGTTTCTGACATCGGTTATTTCTGGATCCCTGATGAATATTATTATGATTGTCGGCTCACTATTTTTTCTTATTCGAATTAGTTTTGTGATGACATTATTAACCTTGTCCATATTACCAGTTTTATTATTTCTGATTGCTTTTATAAATAATAAGGTAGAAAACAGTTATGTGAAGTTTCAAGAAACACAGGGAGATATTTCAAGTACGATTAGTCATAGATTTAGTCATATTCGCTTGGTTAAATCTTTTAATGGAGAAAGCGAGGAAGAGAATCGACTTGGTCGAGTATTTAATCAACTCTTATTTTACTATAGACAGATTATAGTTCTGACTAGTATCCAAGGAGCGGTTTTAAGTAGTTTAATAATGAGTTTTATAGTTTTAATCGTTGTGGTTGCAGCTGTGCAGGTCAATCAAGGATTGATGACAGTTGGAACTTTACTAACTTTTATGATTTATGTGACTCAACTCATCGAACCAGTAACAGAGATGTCTACACTGGCTACAGAATATGCAGAGTTTAGAAGTGTCGCAAGTCGATTATCTGAGTTAATTGATCTTGTGAAAGAAGAAGAGGATACATTGCAACAAGATTTTCCTACGTTTGAGATTAGTTTGCACGAGGTTAACTTTTCTTATGCTGATAATCAGGTTCTAGAAAATGTAACATTTAAAGTTGAAGATGGTGAACATCTTGCAATTGTTGGACCGAGTGGTGCAGGAAAATCAACGATTTTGTCTCTACTTCTTAAATTTTATCAACCAAGTGAAGGAACGATTCAAATTGGTAATCGCAATTTAGCCTCTCTAACACCTGCTCAGATTCGTTCTTTAATTGGATTTGTGCCACAAACAAATACTTTGTTTCAAGGAACAATACGTGAAAATCTATTTTATGGCAAGAATAAATATGTTGATAAAGCTAGATTAGATACTGTATTAGATGCACTTGAGTTAGACAAGTTAATTGTTCAATTTCCAAATGGACTTGAGACGGTGGTTTCCGAAAAAGGGACAGGTTTATCAGAAGGACAAAAACAACGATTTAGTATAGCACGAGCTTTATTATTAGATAGTCCGATATACTTGATTGATGAGGCAACTTCCAATTTGGATTCAGTAACAGAAAGTATTACAAATCAAGCAATTGAGAATTTAACAAGAGATAAAACTAGAATTACTATTGCGCATCGCTTAAATACTATTAAAGGAGCAGATAAAATTCTTGTGCTGGATAGAGGTGGTCGAGTAGTAGATTGTGGAGATCATGAAACACTACTTAATCGCTCAGAACTCTATCAAGATTTGATTAACCACTTCCATTAAAAAGAGTACTCCCTCATTCGTTTTAAAATCAGACAGGCATGAGAGGTAGCAGAAATGATAAAATCAAATACCCCTCCTGTGTTTCCACTTAGTGGACACAGGAGGGGTATTTGTTCATTCTCTATCTTAAAGACCTTACTTTGCTCCCCTCTCTCCGCAGGAGGTAGAGGAAGTAGGGGCTACCGATGAGGGTGAGGGGAATGCCGGTGGGGATGTTGCTGCCGATTAGGTAGGTGCGGGTGAGGGTGTCGGCGATGAGGAGTAGGAGGGCGCCAATCAGGAGGGCAGCGGGGAGGCGCCAGCGGTGGTCGGATGGGAAGAGCAGCCGGGTCATGTGGCTGGCTAGGAGGCCAACCAGGCTGATATTGCCAGCTAGGGTCAGACTGAAGGCAATCAGGGCGCTGGCTAGGAGCAAGACAATGGCACGTTGGCGCCGGAGGGGCAGCCCCAGGCCTAGGGCGGCGGGATCCGATAGTTGTAGGAGGTTGAGCGGTAGGGCCTGGGTATAGCTGAGGATCCAAAGGAGAATTAGGACAGGGCCAGCTAGGTTCAGGCTGTCCCAATTACTGCCTGTCGTATGGCCAGCCAACCAGGACACCACATAGTTGAGCTTGTGGGTGTCAACTCGCCCGGTAATCGCGATGAGACTAGAAGTGAGAATGGTGGAGAGGGTGACCCCGGCGATTATCAATTTGACCGGTTGGATGCCTTCTCCTTTTTTATGGGAAAGAAAAAAGGAGAGAGCAACCATGGCCAATCCGCCTGGGATGGCTAAAAAGGGCAGGTAGTGAATCAAGAAGGGGTCGGTTAGGTTTAGCTGAGTCACAGCTAGGGTCAGAACCAGACCGACGCCAGCATTAATCCCCAGTGTCGAGGAATCCGCTAAGGGGTTGCGGGTGAAGGTCTGCAATAGGACCCCGCTCAGACCTAAGGAACCGCCTGCCAAGAGGCTGACCAAGAGTCGGGGGAGACGAATTTCCTGAAGAATAAAGGATTGACTGGTTGCTTGGCCCTGAAAATAGGCCCCTAAATCGGCTAGGTTCAGTTCCCTGTCTCCCATTGCCAGGGAGAGGAGGGAGCTTACGAGCACCAAGAGAAGCAAGATTAGCAGTTTTTGGGCTGGGGACAGCTGCTTAGAAGGCATCATAGAATTGTCCTTTTCGCATTAAAATAAGGAAAATAGGGAGCAGTAGGAGGCTGACCAGGGCATTGAGGGGGGTGCCAGGGAGGAGAAGGGCCAGCAGGTCACACCAGAGGAGGAAGCTGGCGCCGGCGAGGCCTGCTAGTGGTAAGAGGTAGCGGTAAGACTGGCCCATCCAGAGTCGGAGCAGGTGCGGAATGATGAGCCCAATCAGGGCTAGGCTGCCGACCAAGGCGACCGCACCGGCGGAGAGGATGAGCACTAAAAGTAGGAGGAAGAGGCGCATTTTTCGAGTGTTTTGCCCCAGTCCTTGAGCGACATCCCGATCCAAGCTGAAAATGGTCAGTTGGTAGGCGACTAATTGGGCTAAGAGCAGCCCAACCAGGATTGGCGGGGCGATGACCCCAAGCATCTGCCAGTTGGTCGCAGCTAGTCCCCCAGCCTGCCAGCCAATAATAGCGGTTGCCAGGTTAAAGGGCGATCGTCAGCGCCTGCCCCAGGGCGGTGAAGAGGCTGGCAACCATGGCTCCAGCTAGGATCAGGCTGCTGGGAAGTAGGCTTCGACGGGGCTGGTAGGCCAGCCCCAGGACCAAGCCGGTGGCTAGTCCTGCCCCCAGTAAGCAGAGGAGGAGAATCTGGCTATAGTGCAAGGAGCCCAGTAGGGCATAGCCGCCAGCCATGGCTAGCCCAGCTCCGGCATTGATGCCCAGCAGTCCGGGGTCGGCAATGGGATTGCGGGTAATGCCCTGTATGAGGGCCCCGGAAACAGCCAGGCTGGCTCCGACTAGGAGGGCTGCCAGGGCGCGTGGGAGACGGATGTCCCAGAGAATCAGTTGGATTTGCTCCTGCCCTTGGGGGTGCCAGAGGGCTTGGAGGACGGTTGGAACATCGTACCAGGGCTGGCCCCAGCTGAGATTCAACAGGAGCTGGGCCAGGATGAGCAAGGTGAGACTGCAAAAAACAAGCCAAAAGTATCTTGGCTTGTCTTGCGGAATCCCAGAATCGGTAGTTTTCATAGGAACTCCTAGTTTATTTTTTGGAATCCTTCTTGGATGGTTTTTAGTTCGTATTCGAGGCTTAGTGGGTCATTGAAGTAGAAGGCATTGGCGTCCACCTTGAGGACCCGGTCTTGCTCGACTACTGGTTGCGACTTCCACAGGGCACTTTCATAGAGGGCGGAGCCAGTCTCTTCGTTTTCAGCGGCCACAAGAACGATATCGCCGAGATAGGCTGGTAGGGCATCTTGGTTGACCATGAGGTAACCCGGTTTGAAGACCTCTTCTTGGACCTTTTGAGGGGCCTTAAAGCCGAGCGCCTGGTAGACTACTTCACCACCCCGGCCCCAGTTGTTGCCGAAGAGGTAGATATCTTTCTCAAAAAGGCCCATGACGGTGACAGTCACCTCTTGCCCCAACTGTTGACGGAGTTCCTGTCCGATTTTGGCCGTACGTTCCTGCCAGTTGGCGATCCACTCATCCGCCTCTTTTTCTTTGGCAAAAACTTGCCCAAAACGATTCAAGAGTTGGAGGTAGTCATTCTTGCCATAAGTCACGGCCAGGGTTGGTGCGATCTTTTGCAGTTCCTTGAGGTTGGGATCATTGGATTCCACAACAATCAAATCGGGATTGGCCTTGGCGATGCTTTCTAAATCATCGGGCATCAGCACCTGAGCCTCCTTCACCCGGTCCTTGAGTACCGGATTTTTGGCGTCATAGGAAGTGACGGATATGGGCTCAAAGCCTAGTTGGTAGAGGTAGCCGGTATAGCTTGAGGATAGGCTGACAATCCGTTGGGGATTCTGAGGAATGGCCCCTGAGTAATCAAAGCCGTCAATTGTAGGCTTGCTGGAGAGGGGGACCTCCTCCTTAGCCGTGGACGAAGGATTCGCCGTCGAACAAGCGACCAACGTTACAAGTAGCAGGCTGAGACCCAGCCAAGTTAGTAATTTTTTCATCAGTACCTCCTATTCTTTCAGCCGTGTATAACTAAGACAGACGGGCTTGCCATGAAGTGGATCTTGCACGATATGCGCCTCGATGGCAAAAATTGAACGCAAAACAGTTGCAGTCATCACCTCTGAGACCGAACCTGTAAAAGCAAGGTGCCCTTCTTTCAGGGCCAGCAAACGGTGGGAAAAGCGGGCGGCCAGGTTGAGATCATGCAAGACCATGACGATGGTCTTACCCTGGGTTTGGTTGAGCTCTGCCAGCAGGTCGAGCACCTCCAACTGGTGGTTGAGATCCAAGTAAGTCGTCGGCTCATCTAAAAAAATCCAGTCAGTATCTTGAGCCAAGGCCATGGCAATCCAGACCCGTTGCCGCTGCCCGCCAGACAAGGAATCCACCAGTTGGTCCTGAAAGGCAGCCACCTGCGTCACCTCCATAGCCCAGGAAATCTTCTCTCGGTCCTCTGAGCCTAAGCGCCCCAAGGTGGACAAGTGGGGGTAGCGTCCGTAGGAAATTAAATCGTAGACGCAAATCCCTTCTGTCACCGATTGGACCTGTGGGAGCAGGGCCAACTTGCGCGCCACCTCCTTGGTTTTCATCTGGGCGATGGCTTGCCCATCTAGGACGACCTGTCCCTTATCCAAGGGGAGAATCCGCGTCAAGGCCTTGAGCAAGGTTGATTTACCACTGCCATTGGCTCCGATGATTGTTGTAATTGTACCAGCTTCCAGCTGACAGGACAGCTGGTCCAAGACCAGACGATCCCCATAAGAAACCTGAATTTCCTGGGCTTGCATCTTAGTCCCAGCCCTCCTTACTATTTCAAGCCCACTTCCAGATTGGAAGTAGTATGAGTTTGTAGATAAACGATAATTTCATTATAGCACAAAAGGAGATTTGTCAGATAATTCTAAGGAGATTTGAAGGATTCTAAACTATGCAGTTCCTGAGTTTATCACCTAAAAATCGATAAAGACCAGCTAATCCTAAGTGTGACAAGGGATTTAGCTGGTCTTTAAAATGATTTTGGTGTTGTATATGGAGGTCTTGTCCAGAGGACTTGGCTTCACCAAACCGCTGGGTTTGTGTTTGTGATCGGGAGGAGAATGTGGCTCTGATACAGCTGACCGTCCCCTCGCCCTTGATAAAGTCCGTGATAGGATTGCACAACCGCCTCGATATTCGGAATTCCCAACCCCTGCCCAGATTTGGCTGGCTTTGCGGGATTATAGGGATTACTTGTGTGGATCGAGAGGCGGTTCTGTTCTACCCGGATGTCACAGCGAATCCATTTGTCTTGTTGCGGGGATAGCGTTTCAAGCGCGTGGAGGGCGTTATCTAGCAGATTTCCAAGAATGACCGCCGTAATTTGCGGATCCAGAGCCCGATAGGGCTGGAGCGAGATGGAGATTTCAAGTGAGGCTCCGTGCTGGCTCGCCTCGTCCGCCTTTTGCTGCAAGAGGAAATTTAAGACCGGATCCGTGCTATACTGCCTGCCCGCGTGATCCAACCAATCCATGTGTCCTTCTAGCTGATCAATAGCCTCCTGGTACTGCTGCTCTGCCAAGAGGGCGTGGAGAACCAACAATTGGTTTTTCCAATCATGATGCAGGGCGCGAATACTTTCCTGCCTCTGGTATTGCTCCTCCAAGATCCCAACCTGATGTTCCGCCCGAATCCTGCCGATATTGGCCTCTTCCTGCTTTTTAATTTCAGAAAGTAAATCTTGATACAGCAGGACACTGGTAATCCCAATGAGCAGCAAGAACAGGAGATAGCTAGACTGGAACCGGGTTTGCAGCTGCGGGTATAGCCTCCCTAAAAGGTCTAGGAAGATAGCGAGGCTGGAAATAATTGGAATCAACAAGATTTTCAGGCGTGTCATCCGTCTCAGCTCAATATCGGGTAGCTTGACTAACACGAACTTGCGCAAGCTAAAAACGAGTAGAAAGCCTAGGCCAATCAGTAAGCTGGTATACAGAAAAACCGAAGGGAGGGTCTGAATTGGCGGTAAGCCCCAGACCTGAAAGAGTAAAAAGGCCAGGCTGCTTTCAATGAAGATACTGGCCTCTTGAAAAATACAGGCCCAAAATAAACTGGACGTTTTGGAGTAACCGTAAATCCGCCCCATCAGATAGGTTGTTGAAAAACTGAGGATTAGGTTCAGAACACCGGAAATCACTAGTGGGAAGAGGCTGGATCCTAGCATTTCCAGAAGTAAAAAGAGACTGATAAGACTGACCTGCCACCCCTGTAAACGAATCCTTTGCGAATCCCTGTGGAAGAAGAAGTGGAGACTTAGTAGATTAAAAGAGCTGGTGTAGAGATGAAAGAGGCTAGTCCAGACCATAGTATTTCCTCAATCTTTCTAAGATTTGTTCCTTAAGCAGTTTTTTATAGTGCCGGCTGACTGGCAAGACCTTTTCTTGACTCTGAGGCAGTCTGAGGTAGAGCCATTTCTCTTCCAATTTATAAAAATAACGAATATTGATAAAGTAAGAGTTATGGATTTGGACAAAGTCGTCAGGCAGGTCTTGGCGGAGTTCCTTAATCGACTTGCGCACGGGATAAATCCTAGTGGAGGTATGGAGGAGAGCCGTCCGGCCGTCTTTCTCGATGTAGAAAATTTCCTGACTAGGGAGGGCGTATTGCTGATGCTGGGAGGTAAAACTGCCCCGCTTTTCTTGTTGCAAGAGGCGCTGGATCGCCCGTCGGAGGCTGCTGAAAAGCTTCTGTTGGTCGACAGGTTTCACTAAAAAGTCAAAGGTCTCCACTTGGAAAACCTGGGGCATGAAATCGATGTGACTGGTTAGAAAGAGGATCAGGACATTGGGGTCTTGTTGGCGAATCGCTTGCGCCAACTCCAGCCCGGAGAGTGCCGGCATTTCGATGTCTAAGAGGAGGAGCTGATAGCTTCCCGGTTGATAATGCGTCAAGAGACGCTGGGGATCTTCGTAAATATCCACACTCAGCGTAATCCCTTCCGTACTCTGAAAGGCTTCTAACTGCTCTTCGATTTGGTTACTATGGAGACGATTGTCGTCGCAGATAGCTAAGGAAATCATACATCCTCCTCCTTTATATGGATTTTAGTATACCAAATCTGACCAAAATGTGACCAGTTTTGACCAATTACAGGGGATAGCCCAGTAATGGCGGTAAAATGAGAGTATATGATGAAAGATCAGAAAGGATGGTCGGTATGAGCAACTGCTTGGTGATTGAAAATTTATCCAAAACCTATCAAAAGACAGGAGTAGAGGGCAATCGACAGATTTCTTGTGAATTTGAATCTGGGCTAGTCCATGCACTACTTGGACACAATGGGGCAGGCAAAACAACACTCCTGAATCAAATAATTGGCTTGCTTAAGCCGGACCAAGGGAAAATCATATTTGAGGAACTAGAATTGATTGAAAATCCTCAGACTGCTAGAGAACTCATTTCAATGATGCCCCAACTACACTCCCCAATCCGTGGTATGACAACACGCCAAGCTATCCGAAGTATCGGGAAAATTCGCGGAATGTCAGGTACTGATTTAGAGCAAGCGGTAGATGCCTTACTGACAATTCTTGACATTGAAGAGTGGCAACATAGAAAAGTAGAGAAATTATCCGGAGGACTCTTGCGATTAGTCTCCTTTGCTATGGCCGTGATTGCCCCACCGCCAGTCCTCCTACTAGACGAACCAACCAATGATGTGGATCCCGTTCGTAGAAAACTGCTCTGGGAGTACCTACAAAAACTCGCATCCGCCGGACATATAGTTGTCATTGTTACTCATAACCTCCTGGAAGTCCAAGGATATGCCGATCGCTATTATTTTTTTCACAAAGGCTCTCTCCTGCGGTCAGGTAACGTGATTGATTTAAAAGCAGAACGTCAACTCCGAGTGGAAGGACGAGCAGTTGAGAATATTGAATTTCCCCTTTCTGTTGAAAAAAGAGAAGATGGACTGTTTACCATGCAGGTCCCTGAAGAAAAAGTAGCCAGCTTCTTACAATGGTTAGGAAAAGAAGTGGAAAGCGAGCATATAGTAGAGTACAAAATGAGTTGGCTTGATTTGAATGAGATATATGGAGGATGGATCAATGCTGCAGAAACAACTTAAACAAATAGCGAGTTTGGTAGAGTGGACTTTCCTAGGAAACCGCCACCTCTTTATTTTATGCGGAGCAGTTCAGTTTCTGATGACCCTAGCTCTGGTTTATGGATACTCTCTTGTTATGGGAGAAGTTTCATTGGAAGAGAAGCTCTATCTAGGAGCAGGAGCAATCACGATGGGGCTCATCTCACTCGGCTGTACGATGGCTGCACAAGAAGTAACTGGAAACCGATTGGATGGGATGGTCGAATATTTACGGACCCTCCCTGTACCTAGAATTACTCTTGTTTTAGCGGATTTAGTGATCTGGATCCTAGCCAGTTTACCTGGAATCTTCCTCTCTCTACTAGTTGTCTACAGTAAATTTCAGATATTGCCTCAAAACTGGCTTTTAGTGATTCCAATTTTAGATCTGGTTCTAGTTACGATGTTATTACTAGGTTTTAGCCTGGCTTATTCAGCTCCACCTAGCTTGACTGCTTTGGTGAATCAATTGGTCTTAATGGTCGGCCTCCTTTTCTCACCAATTCTTTATCCACCAAGTCGGCTCCCTGAATGGATTGTGAGCATCTATAATTACCTACCATTTGTGCCTGCAGGGAACTTGGTACGAAATAGTCTTTTTCAAGGTCAATCTGTAAATATTGTAGACTTAGGTTTATTACTATTTTGGAGTCTCCTAGCCCTGAGCGCCTCACTATACCAATTGGAAAGGCGTGATTAATACTCGTCTAAAATCTCGCTGATTGTTATCAGGTCGAGAGTGGACAGAATGATTTTAATTGTAAAAATCGTTTGCAGATCTGCTTCCGCACAGTTGATTAGGTTATTTTCTGAGTTTGAAAAGTGAATGAAAACACCAATCAGCCACTATTTTAAGATTTTAAGGTTGGAATTTTTTACTCAACCTCCTTATTGAATGGTTTAACAAATGGAAAATATATAGCTGGTTTTGCTTGAACCTGTTCACGCAAGCTTTGTAGGGTTTGTGCTATTAATGTGTTTGATCAACATCTGTCCTTTCCCAAAGAAATTTCGATTAGATGTCTTACATATAAACCCGAATTATTCATACAGAATTCAAAAAACTTCCAGAACCCTTGCTATACTAAGGTTTTTGTTTTCCACCTGATTTTTATAATGGAGATGAATAATTAGGGATAAAAACACCTCCTAAGTAGATTTGGCTATATACCCTATCTACTCAGGAGGTATTCTCGTCACTATGAAAAGAAAATTTGAATTTGGTACCATTTATGTCCTTAGCCAATAATCATAGTCTCATTCTTTTATTGAACAATAAGAAGTTTGATTGGGCTTGGGTTTCGTTTTATTTTCCGTTATCCACGATTACCAAAAGCTTGCCCTTCTTCACCTGGTGGCATGTCTCCAGGGGCACCAGGTCCAGTCTGGACGATTTCGGTCATGATTTCGCCATTGACGGTGATGGTACCACCGGAGAAATTAACCTGGCCGTCGACATCAAAGGCGGATTGGGCGCTGATGTCGATGTGGCCACCGCTAATTTCTAGGTTGCCGTTGGAGTCGAAGGCATCGGTGTCCCCAGGTCCCACTTGAACTTCGATGTGGCCACCGGTCACCTTGATAAAGATGTCGGCGCCAGCAGCATCGCTAGCGGCATTAATGCCGTCATCGTTGGCAGTGACATCGACGGTTCCGCCGTTGATGGTGATGTTGGTAGCTTCAAGGCCTTCTGTACTTTGGGCGACAGAGATGTTTCCATCGTTGATGACGAGGCTTGATTCGGCCTTGATCCCATCATCGCCAGCAGAGACGGAGATGTCTCCGTTGTTGATGGTGACATTGCCCTTGCTGCTGTCTTCATCATTGTTGGCTTTAATCCCATCACCTTGGGCATTAATACTGATATTGCCACTGTTGATGGTGACGCTGTCGCGGCCGCGAATGCCATCATCACTGGCAACGACTTGCAGAATCCCATCTTCAATGGAGAGGTTGCCAGTCGAGACGATCCCGTCTTGGTAGTTGGCCTCTACCATCAGATTTCCTTGGCCGGCTACAATCAGGTCGGTTTCAGCATGGATGGCTCCATCGAGGTCTTCCTTGCTGTGAGTACTGCTATCTTTGACGGTATTGGTGGTTCCATCTTGGAGTTCCAACTGGGCTGTGTTGGCTTTTTCGATATGGATGGCTGGTCCATCAGTGGCAGAGATGGTTGCTCCGGCTAGAATCAGGCGAACGTCACCAGAGGCCTTGACCGTGACACCAGCAGTGGTTTCGCCCTTGAGGATGTAAGTTCCAGCTTCGGTAATGGTCAAGCCCTTGTCATCCAAGGTAACTTCTTTACTAGGAAGCTCGTCCCAGTTAATGGAAGAGGCTGTGGTGTTTTGTTTAATGAGTTGTCCTGTTGTCGCTTGTGTTTGGCTACTCGGCATACTACAGGCTGCTAAGCTCGCCATGGTCAGGAGAGCAACTGTAGCGGTTAGGATTGGCTTTTTCTTCATAATCGTTACCTTTTTCTTTTTTATTTTAAAAATAGTATACAGGGCAAAACTAAAACTTTCTTTAAAATGGGTTGAAATAATTTTTCCCAGCAAAAAAGGAGTATAATATAGTAAAAGGAGGGAAGCTTATGTTGCAAATATCACATATGTCCAAGGCTTACGGGAAGAAGGAGGTCCTCAAGGATCTGAACTTCAGCATTCCATCTGGCACTATCTGTGGCCTGGTGGGAAAGAATGGGGCTGGTAAGACCACGCTTTTTCATTCAATCCTGAATTTTCTGACCTACGAAGGCCAAATTCTGCTCGACGATCAGCCCCTAACCAAGGAGCGTTACGCGCAGATTGGGTATCTCCCCGAGGAGCGTAGCCTCATGCCCAAACGCACTGTTCTGGAGCAGGTTAGTTATCTGGCTGGCCTCAAGGGGATGTCCAAGCAGGAAGTGGCAGAACAGTTGCCAGTCTGGATGAAAAAACTCCAGGTCAAGGGTCGGATGAGCGATAAAATCAAGAGTCTGTCTAAGGGGAACCAGCAGAAGATTCAATTGATTGTAACCCTGATCCACCAGCCCCAGCTAATTATTCTGGATGAGCCCTTCTCCGGCTTGGATCCCGTTAATACGGGCCTCCTCAAGCAGGTGGTTCTGGAAGAGAAGGCACGTGGAGCGACCATCATCTTCTCCGACCATGTGATGACCAATGTTGAAGAACTCTGTGACCAACTCATCATGATCAAAGACGGGACCATCATCCTCAACGGCGACATTCAAGGCATCCGCCTCCAATTCGGCCGCACCCGTCTCTTTGTATCCCAAGATCTGGACAAGGACCAACTGGCCGCCCTCCCGCATGTGCTTTCTGTTGAAGATACCAAGCAGGGCAAATGGCGCCTCATCCTGGACAGCGAAGAAGCTGGTCCAGAACTCTTTGACCGCATCAGCCAAGGCCGCTATTTGACCACCTTTGACCAGCAAGCGCCAAGCATTGATGAAATCTTTAAACTCAAATCGGAGGAAGCATGATGAAACAAGTATTCCTGGTTGCCAAAGAAACCTACATCCATCAGGTTAAATCCTGGGGCTTTCTCTTCCTAGTATTAGCCCCCTTTATCACCATTTTAGTCTCCATGGGAGGAGGTTACCTGGCTGCGAATTTTGATTCCAACTCGAACGCAGTAGCCATCGTCAATCCAACAGCCAGCCTCGAGAAACTGGATTTCCTCAAATCCTATCCGGATGAAACTGCGGCCAAGGCCGCAGTCGAAAAAGAAGAAGTCGAAGGCTATCTGGTTATTGCAGAAGCAAAAGGCAGCCTCACGGCCACCTACCACGGGGAAGAAAGCCTATCCCTCGGTAAAAAAGACCAAGTGCAAACAGCCTTGAACCAAGCACAAGAAGATCTAAACTACCAAAATGCCCGGTTGAACACGGATCAAACCAGTATCTTGAACCGCCAGGCCAGCTATCAAGAAGCCTTACCGGAAGGCCAAGATATGAAACTGGGCGCCAAAATGATGGCTATCTTTGGAATTGTTTTTGTTGTCTATATGATGGCTGCCACCTACTCTGCTAGCACGGCCCAAGAAATTGCGGCTGAGAAGGGAACTAAAATCCTCGAAATTATTTTCTCCAGTGTGCCTGCAGACCTTTATTTCTACGGCCGCATTTTAGGAATGTTTTTGGCCTTGTTCACTCACCTGGGGATCTATGCGGTTGGTGGTAGCTTAGCCTACCTCTTCCTCCTCAGCCAACCCTTTGCGAATTCAGTTTTGCCCTTTATTCACGCATTATTGGCCCAATTGCATTGGTTCCTGCTTCCCTATCTCCTCCTCGGTATGACTTTTTACGTGATCCTAGCAGCCCTCTGTGGTGCCCTAGTGGTTCGCCAAGAGGATGTTAGTAAGGCCCTTCAACCGGTTAGTGTTATGATTATGGTTGGTTTCTTCCTCTCCCTGGCATTGGGGCAAGGAGGCCAAGACTCTCCAGTATTACAAATCTTTTCCTATGTACCCGGAATGTCCGTCTTTGCCATGCCTCTCCGGATGATTAATGGTAATGCGAGTATTCTAGAGGCACTCCTCTCCTTCCTCGTTCTCCTGGCCGCCACCGTAGGCCTCACCTTCTTTATCGGAAAATCCTACGCCGGCATCGCCCTCCAAACAGACGACCTCGGCCTCTGGAAATCCCTCAAAAAAGGCCTCGCTGCCAAGTAATCCTTTTAGTATAAAAAATATCGGACTCACCAGATCCGATATTTTTTATTGGTAAACATAAGGGGAATTGCAAAAGAAAGACCCCGGATAAAAGGGGCCCTTCGGAGAATATTATGAAAAAGAAAAGTTTTATTAGGATTGAAACTAGTATAGTCGAGAAAGGTTAAATAAAACTTAAACAGATGAGGAAGCTTTGGTAGAAATACTTCTGAATATCGGATTAAAAAGGAAAATTAGATAAAAAGAAAGGGTTTACAAAACGATTTGGGATATGTTATACTGATTCCAATAGCATAAATAGAGTGGATTGTCACTAATTCGATTAGGCAAGACTACAGATGGATCAAAGAGCGGGGAGTTCTTGATTTGTTTGTAGTCTTTTTTGTTTCCAACTATTAGAAAGGAGGAGTTATGTACCGAGTCCTACAGAGTCTGAATAATAATGCTGCTTTGGTGAAAAATGAAAGGGGATCTTGTACGATCGGAAAGTGTCGAAACTGTTTTTACCCTTCATAATGAGGAAGCCAGAGAAAATTTTCTAATTTTACTCAAGGATATTCCCTTGGATTTTATTACGGCTAGTTATTCGATCATCAATTATTTGGTGGAACAATACCATTATCCTGTTCAAGAATACCTCTATGTGACTTTGACAGATCATATCCACTGTTCTTATCAGTCGCTTGTCAAAGGGATTTATCAGGAAAGTCATTTACCCAATATGTCTAGCCAATATCCCTTGGAATACCAGATGGCTCAAGAAGCTCTGGAGCTTTTTCGACAAAAACTTTCAGAAGATTTTCCTGTTGATGAAGTGAGTCGGATTGCTTGACATTTGATTAATGCCCAAGGGGAAACCCTGCCAGATTCTCATCAGGAACAAGAGTTGAGTAAGCAGCTCATGGAAAAGGTCGAGAAGGTTTTACAAGAGCATGGGATTCGCAGGCGAAAATCGAACAGCAATTTCTACGATCGGTTTATGCTGCATCTTTCCTATTTTCTGAGTAACTTGGAGCGTGGGAATGAGCAGATGATTTCTTTGGACGATCTAGATCAGTCGATTCGGCTTACCCATCCCCAAGCTCATGCGATTGGTAGTCAGATTTTTATGCTGATTCAAGAGGTCGTGGGGCAGACAATACCAAGTACCGAACGTTTTTATTTAGTTTTGCATATTCAACGTTTATTGTAAGGAGGAGTTTAAGATGAATCGTGAAGAAAGTGCCTTGTTAGGTTTTGAAATTGTGGCCTATGCAGGAGATGCCCGGTCTCGTCTGCTAGAGGCCTTGAGTGCAGCTCAGAGCGGAGACTATGCTCGCGCAGAAGCTTTGGTGGAGGAAGCGGATGCTTGTATTGTACAAGCGCATCAAGCCCAGACTAGTCTCTTGCAGAAGGAGGCAGCCGGGGAAGACTTAGCTTATAGCGTTACTTTAATGCACGGCCAGGACCATTTGATGACAACCTTGTTATTGAAAGATTTGATGAAGCACATGATTGAGCTTTATAGAAGGGGGTAAGAATATGAATCAACTAATTGCTTGGATTGAAGGAGGAAAACCATTTTTTGAAAAAGTTTCTCGTAATCCGTATTTGCGAGCAATCCGGGATGGTTTTATCGCGGCTATGCCGGTAATTCTGTTCTCGAGTATCTTTCTTTTGGTGGCCTTTGTTCCAAATATTTTTGGTTTTATAGTCGTTTAGCTTATAAACCGTATATGGTATACTTGTCTTATGGCATACGGAATTGATTTTAGAAAACGTGTCCTCGCTTACGTAGAAGAGGGACATACACGTCAAGAAACTGCAAAACTATTT
>NZ_JACBXX010000253.1 GCF_013415245.1 Streptococcus danieliae
TTGGGACAAGGACTTCCTTAATACCTGCTGGGTGGTTAACATTTGTAACAATCACATCATAACCAGAGCTGGAGACATTTGTTGCTGAAACTTGGCCTGTTTTCTCAACCTTGGGTGCTTGCGGAACCATCACCTTAGTCTCTGTCACATATTCACGTTTGTTTTGGGTAGTCACATAGTGAACATGGGATTGGAAGGCTCCGAAGTCCTGTTTGTGTTGGCTTGTTTCAACCCGAACCTTGTAAGAACCATCACTTTGTTTCACAGCCTTGTGCCAAATGATATCGTCTTGGCCGTTTTTCTCAGACCAGCTTGGGACAAGGACTTCCT
>NZ_JACBXX010000017.1 GCF_013415245.1 Streptococcus danieliae
CTACTGGAGTTTCGAATTCTACCTTAGTACCTGCTGGAAGCTCAGACATATTACCAATTGATTTCTCTGCGGATGGTGTTTCACCAACTTTAACAACTTGTTCAGCTGGAGTTGGTTCGTTAGTAGCTGCTTGAGTTGGATTCTCTTCAACCTTAACAGTTACTGGAACCTTATCTTGCGAGCCATCTGGGTAGGTTACAACTACAGTCACTGGTTGATCACCTGACTTGCTGGTATCTACTGGAGTTTCGAATTCTACCTTAGTACCTGCTGGAAGCTCAGACATATTACCAATTGATTTCTCTGCGGATGGTGTTTCACCAA
>NZ_JACBXX010000079.1 GCF_013415245.1 Streptococcus danieliae
AAGCGGAATGCCTTTGGTTTCAGGAACTTTGACAATTTTAAGAAACGCATTTTCCTAGCCTTGAATACGAAACGAGAAAAGGAACAGGTAGTCCTCTCTCGACTTGCTCTCTGATAGAATCCACCTAGGTCTGAAGAGACGCTTTAAGGCTTCCAAAAATTAAAAGGGATGCGGAACCCCGTGGATCGAGTAGAGGCTAATTTCTAGTCCCTCTCACACCACCGTGCGTGCCGTTCGGCACACGGCGGTTCAACTAACTTTTAACGCATGTCGTTTAAGATAGAAATCTACACAAGAAACCAGTCCTCTTTTAGTCAGGG
>NZ_JACBXX010000016.1 GCF_013415245.1 Streptococcus danieliae
CTTTTTTCTGCTTTCGACCATTAGGTGTTGCATAAGAATCAATAATTTTTCCATCCAGTGCGAGTACTTGACCGAAATCAGGGAGTAGTTCATAGAGTTCTGCAATTCCTGTTTGTATCCACTCATCGACAAAACGAGAATAGGCTGACTTGGAGGGAGCATTGACTATTCTTGTCACACTCGAATTCAGACGGACACTGTGAGTTTCAAAGCCACAGATTTGCCGTAATTGACTGTTCATTCGCAATTGGCGTAACAATTGCTGGTCAGTCTCTAATTGAAGAATCAATTTAGCAATATAGGCGATGAAGTAAG
>NZ_JACBXX010000014.1 GCF_013415245.1 Streptococcus danieliae
TCTCCTAGGCTATCGTCACTTAACTCTATTTTAAGCTTTTTCCACGATGACTTTGTCATCTTCTTCTCCATAATCCCTAGATTAATGGCGAATCGATTCCTCGTCCTCCCGAAAAAATCTTTAAAATATTTAATTATTGAGTATTCAAGAACACTCAAAATTGAATACCTATTCAAAGCTTACAAGAACCAAAACTTACACATAAGTGTCGTCTTACGACTTCGGATAAGTCTTCGAGCTATTAGTATTAGTCCGCTACATTGCTCACACAACTTCCACTCCTAACCTATCTACCTGATCATCTC
>NZ_JACBXX010000141.1 GCF_013415245.1 Streptococcus danieliae
GAACCGCTATTCTGGTGAAGAAGCTAAAAAATACCGTCGTATCAAGCGTTTGTGGAGACTTCTGCAAAAAGACTATGGTTGTTTATCATCTGAAGCTAAGTATAATCCCCTGTTTAATCGTTATGTAGGCTCTATAATTTCTATAGTGGGTAACGACCCAAAATAGGGATTATAGGGCTTTTTGAGGTACAAAAAAAGCCCCATATGACCTATAA
Source organism: Streptococcus danieliae (assembly GCF_013415245.1). Lineage (GTDB taxonomy): Bacteria > Bacillota > Bacilli > Lactobacillales > Streptococcaceae > Streptococcus > Streptococcus danieliae_A. The sequence continues at coordinate 216 of NZ_JACBXX010000141.1, forward strand.
TGAATAGTGACCAAACCAACATTAGGAGAATCATATGGAACTTATTTATAATACCACAGAATTACTCGGAATTACAGACAGG
>NZ_JACBXX010000077.1 GCF_013415245.1 Streptococcus danieliae
ATAAAGGCTTGTTTAGGTTACAAACGTTGTAATCTACGAGGAAAACGACAAGTAAAAATTGACATGGGATTGGTTCTTATGGCCAATAACCTCCTCAAATATGGGAAGAGGAGTACCTAAAAAGAAAGGCTCTATAATTTCTATAGTGGGTAACGACCCAAAATAGGGATTATAGGGCTTTTTGAGGTACAAAAAAAGCCCCATATGACCTATAATGAATAGTGACCAAACCAACATTAGGAGAATCATATGGAACTTATTTATAATACCACAGAATTACTCGGAATTACAGATAGA
>NZ_JACBXX010000249.1 GCF_013415245.1 Streptococcus danieliae
TTTAAATGAGTATTAGAATTATTTCACTTCCTAAACTTAGGGAAGGATATCATTTTTTATGAACTTGATGATGAATAGCCAAGGCCCTGATATTATTTTTTAAAAGAATAAGCAACGGGAATGATTCAATATGGTCTGTATTTCATGGATATATGGCAGTATATGTGTTATAATCCCGACTTTATCACCTAAAAATAGACAAAGACCAGCTAACCCCTTGTGCCCCAAGGGATTTGGCTAGTCTTTTTTCTTATTTGGGTGTTGTATATGGAGCCTTAGCGTAGTTTTTTATGT
>NZ_JACBXX010000013.1 GCF_013415245.1 Streptococcus danieliae
AGCGGACTAATACTAATAGCTCGAAGACTTATCCGAAGTCGTAAGACGACACTTATGTGTAAGTTTTGGTTCTTGTAAGATTTGAATAGGTATTCAATTTTGAGTGTTCTTGAATACTCAACAGAATTAAATATTTTAAAGATTTTTTCAGGAGAACGAGGAATCGATTCGCCATTAATCTAGGGATTATGGAGAAGAAGATGACAAAGTCATCGTGGAAAAAGCTTAAAATAGAGTTAAGTGACGATAGCCTAGGAGATACACCTGTTCCCATGCCGAACA
>NZ_JACBXX010000143.1 GCF_013415245.1 Streptococcus danieliae
CATTACCAACTTTATCAGATGCTTCTATTCCACATCAAGAATAAAAATACGGATCACTTCTTTGCCTTAATAGAGGAAGAAATAGGGTCTGTCAATCCGATTTTCCAAACAGTCTTCCATACTTTCCGTAAAAACAAAGATAAGGTTTGTAATGCCCTAGAATTGCCTTATTCCAATGCAAGACTAGAGGCAACTAATAATCTCATCAAGGTTATCAAGCGGAATGCCTTTGGTTTCAGGAACTTTGACAATTTTAAGAAACGCATTTTCCTAGCCTTGAA
>NZ_JACBXX010000106.1 GCF_013415245.1 Streptococcus danieliae
CTTTAAAACACTTGAGGACGTGATTGATAAACTACAAGAAGTGATTCAAAGTTTGCATTGGTCTGACCTTAAATCTATTGTCCATAGAGAATGGATTTTTTCAGATTTTGAATTTGAATGAGTATTAAAGGGAAGGCTGACCGAGCTACAAAGGCTGTGCCTGCGGTTTAGCCCTAGCTGTGGCTACTTTTTCTGGAATCTGGATGGGCAGAAGCAGGAGTTGGTCTTACACTATCTCTTACACCAGGACTTACACGGTCGTTGTCAGGGGCTGGTTGCGGTTTTTCCCTTTTTTCAAAAGCCTTTGCGAGAAGTCTTGCGTTGGCCCTACCAGCAACGGCAACTTAGGTCTTTTGAGGGGCGGTTAGATTGGCATTTCCCCCGCTATCTGGCCAAGGAATTACGGTATCGCAATCCCTATTGGGTGGAACAGCAACTGCAGGCCTATCAAGCGGGCCAGAACCTGTTGACCCGCACTTTAGCGGACTGGTATCCGCAGCTTGTGCCTGTTAAACCTGTAACGGGCCTCCGGTTGCAGTCAGACTTAGAGAGGGACTATGAGCAACAGTTTTTGACCTTTTATGCGCAATCAAGCACGGTTTATAGGCAGGTTCTTTATTCTCCTTTTTATTACAGGGGAGAATGTGATAAAATAGGGATTATGGAGGAAATCTTATGAGCAACGAACGTCATGAAATACAAGAAAAATATACCTGGGATTTGACCAGCGTGTTTGCAGATGATCAGGCTTGGCGCGAGGAGTTTGCTTCTTTGGAGGCAGATGTGGCCAAGGCTGCTGATTTAGAGGGCCAGCTGTTGGAATCGGCTCAACGCCTGTTGGAGATTACCGAGTTGCAATTGGGGCTGATGCGAAGACTCGAAAAATTATTCGTGTATGCGTCTATGAAGCAGGATGAGGATACGCGTGTGGCGGCTTATCAGGAGCTCTATTCGCAAATCAATGGTCTTGCGGCACGTTTTGGCCAGACCTTTGCCTTCTATGAGCCTGAATTTATGGAGGTAACGGAAGAGCAGCTGGCAGCCTTCATGGCAGAAGAGCCAGCCTTGGAACTCTACCGTCATTACTTTGAACGCTTGTTGTTCCAAAAAGAGCATGTCTTGAGCCCTAAAGAAGAAGCCTTGTTGGCTGGAGCATCGGAGATTTTTGGATCGGCTTCTGAAATGTTTGAAATTTTGGACAATGCGGACATTGTTTTGCCGATGATTGAAGATGCAGATGGACAGGCTGTCCAGTTGACCCACGGCAACTACATCCACTTTATGGAGTCTGATGACCGTCGTGTGCGTAAGGATGCTTTTGAAGCCCTTTACAGCGTTTACCAACAGTACCAGCATACCTATGCGAAAACGCTTCAGACAACGGTTAAGGTCCATAACTACCAAGCTCAGATCCGTAAGTACCAATCTGCGCGTCAGGCAGCTCTAGCAGCTAACTTTGTTCCAGAGTCTGTCTACGATACCTTGGTAACAGCGGTTAATCGCCACTTGCCACTCCTTCACCGTTATGTCGAGCTCAAGTCACGGATTTTGGGATTGGAAGATATCCGCATGTATGATGTTTACACGCCTTTGAGTCGTAACAATCTCTCCATTTCCTATGAGGAGTCTTTGGAAAAATGTAAAGAAGTACTTGCGGTTCTCGGTGATGATTATCTGGCTAAGGTTGAAGATGCCTTTAGTAATCGTTGGATCGATGTCTATGAAAACAAGGGCAAACGCTCTGGTGCCTATTCTGGTGGATCTTATGACACCAAGGCTTATATGCTGTTGAACTGGCAGGACAATTTGGACAATCTCTATACCTTGATCCACGAAACCGGGCATTCCATGCATTCTAGCTACAGCCGTGAAAGTCAGCCTTTTGTATATGGGGACTATTCGATCTTCTTGGCTGAGATTGCCTCAACAACCAACGAAAATATTTTGACTGAGAAATTACTGGCTTCCGTGGAGGATAAGGAAAGCCGTTTTGCCATTCTGAACCATTACTTGGATGGTTTCCGTGGTACGGTCTTCCGCCAAACGCAGTTTGCGGAATTTGAACAAATGATCCACCAAGCTGATCAAGAAGGACAGGTCTTGACCAGTGACTTCCTCAATAAAGCCTATGCGGATTTAAATGCCAAGTATTATGGTTTGGCTACTGAAGAGAATCCAGAAATTCAATATGAATGGGCACGGATTCCGCATTTCTACTACAATTACTATGTCTTCCAATATGCGACTGGTTTTGCGGCAGCGTCAGCCTTGGCGGATAAGATTGTGCATGGTACAGATGAGGATCGTGAAGCTTATCTCAATTACTTGAAGGCTGGAAATTCCGATTATCCACTAGCGGTAATGGCCAAAGCTGGAGTTGATATGGAGGCTGAAGATTACCTCAATGATGCTTTTGCGGTCTTTGAGCGTCGCTTGAATGAGTTGGAGAGTTTGGCGCAAGAGCTAGGAGTTTTGTAATGGTTAAAACCTACTCGGAACACTCCAATCCCAATATGCGGCGGCCTGTGGTCCAGCAAGGGATTGTTGACTTTATGCGGAACCAAGATCAGGCTTTGCCGGCTTTTCTACGGGAATTGCAGGACTTTGCGGCAGCTGAGAATGTGCCGATTATTCCCAAGGAAACCGTGGCTTTCTTCCGTTTCTTCTTACAAGCTGTAGCTCCCAAGCGGATTTTAGAGGTCGGGACTGCGATTGGGTTTTCAGCCCTCATGATGGCAGAAGCTCTGCCAGAGGCGGAAGTGGTGACCATTGATCGTAATCCAGAAATGATCCAATTGGCCCAAGAGAACTTTGCTCGTTTCCAAGAGGGGGATCGCATCCGCCTCTTGGAGGGAGAAGCTCAGGAGCTGTTACAGGATCTCAAGGGCCAGTCCTTTGACTTTATCTTTGTTGACTCTGCCAAATCCAAGTATGTGGTTTTTTTACAGGATCTTCTCGATTTATTACCTAAGGGTGGTATTTTGATTTTTGATGATGTTTTCCAGGGAGGAGACATTACCAAGCTACCTGAAGACATTCGCAGGGGTCAACGGGCTATTTACCGTGGTCTGCACAAGCTGTTTGCGGCTGTAGACCAGCACCCAGACCTCATGGTCTCCTATCTGCCCCTGGGCGATGGGCTCTTGATGGTTAAAAAAGAGGCGGATTTGGTGGAAATTTCCCAAGAAGCTCTCTGATTAAGCCGCAATTAAGTCAAGATATGGTATAATGGCAAAGTTATTGTAAAAAGGAGTGAAGCAAGTATGAAAAAAGTAAAAATTGGTGCTATCACGCTCTTGTCTGTGGTAGCCCTTGCAGCCTGTGCGCGTGAGACCAATAACAACACGGATGTGATTACCATGAGGGGGAATACCATCACGGTTGCGGAGTACTATGACAAGGTCAAAAATAATACCCAAGCGCAACAAGTTCTTCTGACCATGACCATCAATGAAGTCTTTGAAGCCAAATACGGAGAGAAGGTCACTGATGAAGAAGTTTCGGAAGAGTACAATAAGAGTGCCCAAACCTACGGAGATCGTTTCCAACAAGTCTTGGCCCAAGAAGGGTTGACAACGGAAACCTACCGTGAACAGATCCGTACCAATAAATTGGTGGAGTATGCGGTGAATGATGCTGCCAAAAAAGAGTTGACCGATGAAAACTACCAAGCGGCTTTTGAAAACTATACGCCAGAAGTAACGGCTCAAGTGATTCGGATGACCGATGAAAACAAGGCTAAAGAAGTAGCTGAAAAAGCCAAGAATGGCGATGACTTTGCCCAATTGGCTAAGGACAATTCGAATGACGAAGAAACCAAGGAAAAAGGCGGTGAAATGAAATTTGATTCTGCTTCAACCGCCCTTCCAGAAGATGTTAAAAAAGCAGCCTTTGGTTTGGACAACAATGGGGTTTCAGATGTGATCAAGGTGACCGATAGTTCAACTCTATCTACGAGCTACTATGTGATTAAGGTAACCAACAAAACTCAGAAAAAAGACTCTTGGAAAGACTATCAGAAACAGCTGGAAAGCATTATCCTAGCTGAAAAACGGACCGATGCAGCCTTTATCCAAAGTGTTGTGGCTAAGGAAATGGAAGCAGCGAACATTAAGGTCAAAGATCCAGCCTTCCAAAATGCCTTTTCTCAATACATGAATGCGACCGGTGAAGCTGTTGCAGACTCCAGCTCTGAAGAAAAATAGTTGACAAATAGGCAACTTGGAGTATAATGAGAGTGTATCAAGAATGGATAAAACAGACAATTTTGCAGAGAGGTAGCGGTTGGTGCAAGCTACTAGTTGTGTCTTATCTTGCTACTTGAGAGATTTTTTGAATAGTTGCAATAAGGATGACAAGTTCATCGAAGGAAGGTGGTACCGCGTTGAGACGCCCTTCATCGATGAAACTTGTCTTTTTTCTTTCTAAGCGAACTAGCAATCAACATTAAAGGAGAATGACAATGAAATATATGACCAGTGCTGAAATTCGCCAGATGTGGTTAGATTTTTGGGCTTCCAAGGGCCATGCCATTGAACCATCAGCGAATTTGGTTCCGGTAAACGATCCAACCCTGTTATGGATTAACTCAGGGGTTGCGACCTTGAAAAAATACTTTGATGGTTCTGTAATTCCAGAAAATCCACGGATTACCAATGCGCAAAAATCCATCCGGACCAATGATATTGAAAATGTTGGGAAGACAGCGCGTCACCACACCATGTTTGAAATGTTGGGGAATTTCTCAATTGGTGATTACTTCCGGGATGAGGCGATCACTTGGGCTTGGGAACTGTTGACTAGTCCTGAATGGTTTGCCTTCCCTAAAGAAAAACTCTATATGACTTACTATCCAGCGGATACAGATTCTTACAATCGTTGGATTGAATTGGGGGTTGAGCCAAGTCATTTGGTTCCAATTGAAGACAATTTCTGGGAAATTGGAGCAGGTCCTTCTGGTCCGGATACGGAAATTTTCTTCGACCGTGGGGAAGATTTTGACCCTGAAAAGATTGGTCTGCGCTTGTTGGCGGAAGATATTGAAAACGATCGCTACATCGAAATCTGGAATATCGTGCTTTCTCAATTTAACGCAGACCCAAGTGTACCGCGGAGTGAGTACAAGGAATTGCCTCACAAAAACATTGATACCGGGGCTGGTTTGGAGCGTTTGGTAGCAGTCATGCAGGGAGCTAAAACCAACTTTGAAACGGACTTGTTTATGCCGATTATCAAGGAGGTTGAAGCTTTGTCTGGTAAGACCTATGATCCAGATGGCGACAACATGAGTTTCAAGGTAATTGCGGACCACATTCGCTCCTTGGCTTTTGCGATTGGGGATGGGGCTCTGCCAGGAAATGAAGGCCGAGGTTATGTTCTTCGTCGTTTGCTTCGTCGTGCAGCCCGTCATGGTCAAAAACTTGGTATCCATGAGCCGTTTATGTACCGTTTGGTGCCAACTGTGGGGCAAATCATGGAGTCTTACTACCCAGAGGTTAGCGAAAAAGCCGATTTCATCCAGAAGATTGTGAAAAATGAAGAGGAGTCCTTTGCACGGACGCTGACAGCGGGACAAGCCTATGCAGATGAGATTGTCGCTGAGATGGAGCAATCAGGTCAAACGGTTATTTCTGGACAAGCGGCCTTTAAACTCTATGACACTTATGGTTTCCCAGTAGAATTAACCGAAGAAATTGCTGAAGAACGCGATTGGACGGTTGATAAGGATGGCTTTGATCAAGAAATGAAGGCGCAACAAGAGCGGGCGCGGGCTTCGGTTGTGAAAGGAACTTCAATGGGAGGTCAAAATGAGACCTTGCAGGCCTTGACCGTTCCAAGTCGTTTCTTGTATGAGGCGCAAGAGGCGGATAGTCGTCTTGTGGCCTTGGTGCAAGAGAATGTTGAAGTAGACGCTGTTGAAGCTGGTGAAGCTTATCTGATCTTTGAAGAAACCCCATTCTATGCGGAAATGGGAGGTCAGGTTGCTGACCATGGTCAGATTTTGGATGCCGAGGGGCAAGTAGTGGCCAAGGTTGTCGATGTTCAGAAAGCTCCAAATGGTCAGCCTTTACATAAGGTTGAAGTCTTGGCGCCGTTGGCTAAAGAGGGTGTCTACCGTCTGGTTCTCGACAAGGATCGTCGCCGTCGTGTGATGCAAAACCATACGGCAACGCACTTGTTGCATGCGGCCCTTCATCAAGTTCTTGGAAAACATGCGACCCAAGCAGGTTCCTTGAATGAACAAGATTTCCTTCGTTTCGACTTTACGCATTTTGAAGCCGTTAAACCAGAGGAATTGGCGCAAATTGAAGCAGATGTCAATATCAAAATTAACGAGGCCCTAGCCGTTCAAACGGTTGAAACAGATATCGACACAGCTAAGGACATGGGAGCCATGGCCCTCTTTGGCGAAAAATACGGAAAAGCTGTTCGTGTTGTTTCGATTGGTGATTACTCTGTTGAGCTCTGTGGTGGAACTCACGTGGGCAATACTTCCGAAATTGGCTTGTTCCGCATTCTAAAAGAAGAAGGAATTGGTTCCGGTACTCGTCGGATTGTGGCCGTAACTGGACGCGAGGCCTATAATTCTTACCGCGAAGAAGCTCAATTGCTGCAAGAATTAGCACGGCAAGTGAAAGCACCACAAGTTGGCGATGTTCCAGCGAAAGTGGAAGCTCTTCAAGAACAAGCACGTCAATTGCAAAAAGAAAATCGGGAGTTGAAAGAAAAAGCAGCGGCAGCAGCATCCGGTCAAATTTTCCAAGATGTGGCAGAGGCCAATGGTCTACGCTACATTGCTAAACAGGTTGACGTCGCTGATGCAGGTGCCCTCCGTACCTTTGCAGACACTTGGAAACAAGGGGACTATTCGGATGTTCTTGTGCTAGTAGCAGCTATTGGAGATAAGGTCAATGTCTTGGTAGCTAGCCGTTCAAAAGAGGTTCATGCAGGGAACCTCATCAAGGAATTGGCGCCAATCGTAGCCGGTCGTGGTGGTGGTAAGCCAGACATGGCCATGGCTGGAGGTAGTGACCAAGCAGCTATTCCAAATCTTCTTCAAGCAGTAGCTGGTTTGTTGTAAGGAGAACAGGGGAAGGAGTGGGAGTAACCGATTCATTGGATTTGTTGACTGCCGCACCTCTCTTAATCGCTGCCTACTCCACGATAAGATTGAATGCGGAGGTATTATAATGGTTTCAAAAAGTATACAAGTTCTGGGGCGAATCTTTGTCTGGTTTCTGCTAATTATGTTAGCTTCCCTTTTGAACGGTTTACCATTGTCTTTGGGCTTATTAGATCAGAATCTGTCTGTTGGCCAGCAGTGGATTGCGGTTATTGTCTACTTAGCTTTTAGTTTTGCAATTATTTATTCCCTGCTGAAATGGTATTTTAACCAACCGGATGCAGGTTCGAAGTCGGCCCAGTTTGATGCCAGTCAATGGAAGCACCTGTTCCTAGGTTGGGGAACCTTAATGGGTGCCAATATCCTTTTTGGCATTTTCCGAAGCTCAGTAGGCCTAGAAGAGCAAGCGACCAATCAGCAAGTCATTGTAGACGCCTTAGGATCCGTGAAGGAATTAGGGACTCCCTATTTAACTGCTTTAATGATTGGTATGGTCATTTTAGCCCCGCTGGCAGAGGAACTTGTTTTTCGTGGCCTGGGTTCCAAGTTTGTGTTTAGGGGATGGCCAACCGGCTTGGTTGCCTTCTTGACCTCGGTGACCTTTGGTTACCTCCATGTTATCAGTCTAGACTTGAATTTCATTCTGTCCTATTCTGTTATGGGCTATATATTTTACAGAGCCTTTGCGAGACGGAATAATATTTGGGATTCCATTTGGCTACATATGTTGAATAATGCTTTTGCCTTTGCGATTATCCTGTTACTTCCTTAGGAAGTCGGGACTACATAAAAAATCACTCAGATTTTGAGATCTGAGTGATTTTTTTGCTTGCTTATAATCCGTAGAGGTAGTCGTCGTCTTCCATAGCTTCGACTTCTCCAAGGAGGTAGCCGTTTCCGACTTGGCTGAAGAAGTCGTGGTTGGAGGTTCCTGTGGAGATTCCGTTCATGATGATTGGATTGACATCATCAGCGGTATCTGGGAAGAGTGGGTCATGCCCCAGGTTCATGAGGGCCTTGTTGGCATTGTAGCGAAGGAAGACAAGGACTTCCTCTGTCCAGCCGACGGTATCGTAAAGGGAGCGGGTATAGGCCTCTTCGTTTTCATAGAGGGTATAGAGGAGGTCATACATCCAGTTTTTGAGATTTTCTTGTTCCTCTTCGGCTAGTTCTTTAAAGCCGAGTTGGAATTTGTAACCGATGTAGGTACCGTGAACAGACTCGTCGCGGATAATCAGTTTGATAATCTCAGCCACATTGGCTAGCTTGTTGTTTCCCAGGTAGTAGAGGGGAGTGAAAAATCCTGAATAGAAAAGGAAAGTTTCCAAGAAAACGCTGGCGACTTTTTTCTCAAGTGCGGTTCCGTTTTCATAAATTTCATTGATGATTTGGGCTTTCTTTTGCAGGTGGGGATTGGTATTGGTCCAGTCAAAGATGGCCTCGATTTCAGCCTTGGTGTTTAAGGTTGAGAAGATGGACGAGTAGGATTTAGCATGGACAGACTCCATAAATTGGATGTTGTTGTAGACGGCTTCTTCATGCGGAGTCCGGACATCGCGGCGGAGAGCCTCGATCCCGGTTTCAGACTGCATGGTATCCAGAAGGGTTAGTCCGCCAAAGACCTTACCAACCAGGTCCTTTTCTTGGCTAGACAATTTTCGCCAGTCATCCAAGTCATTGGAAAGGGGGATTCGAGTATCCAACCAGAATTGCTCGGTTAATTTTTCCCAGGTTGACTTGTCGATGACATCTTCGATGTTGTTCCAGTTTATGGCTTCGTAATAGGTTTGCATGGATGCTCCTTTGGAAGTAGTAATGAGAGGGGGCCTGCTCATTAGTGATGATATTCTGTTTTAGATGACGCAGCTTTCACATTGGTTGGCACCGACTTCAGCGCCATCATCTGTGAAGGTACGGATGTAGTAGATGGATTTGATGCCCTTGTTGAAGGCGTAGTTGCGGAGGATTGAGAGATCCCGAGTGGTTTGCTTGGTTTCTTTTTTCCATTCGTAGATTCCTTTGGGAATGTCACTGCGGAGGAAGAGGGTGAGGGAGAGTCCTTGGTCAACGTGCTCTGTAGCAGCTGCGTAGACATCAATGACCTTGCGCATGTCCATGTCGTAGGCGCTGGTGTAATAAGGGATTGTGTCGGTTGAAAGGCCTGCAGCTGGGTAGTAGATTTTCCCGATTTTCTTCTCTTGGCGTTCTTCAACCCGTTGGGTGATAGGGTGGATGGAAGCAGAGACGTCATTGATGTAGGAGATGGAGCCGTTAGGAGCTACAGCCAAGCGGTTTTGATGGTAGAGTCCATCTTTCATGACTGCCTCTTTGAGGGCTTGCCAATCTTCTTTGCTTGGGATGAAAATGTCCTTGAAGAGCTCTTTTATCCGTTCCAATTTTGGTTGGTAGTCCTTTTCCAAGTATTTGTCGAAGTAGGAGCCGTCTGCATATTTTGATTTTTCAAAATGCGTAAAGACTTGACCCCGTTCACGCGCAATTTGATTGGATTCGACCAAGGTCCAATAGTTCATCAAAAGGAAATAGATATTGGTGAATTCCAAGGATTCCGCTGATCCATAATGGATGTGATTTTGAGCCAGGTAGGAGTGAAGTCCCATCGCACCCAGGCCGAAGGTGTGAGCTTGGCGGTTACCGTTAACGACAGATGGGACCGCTTCGATATTGGAGGAATCTGTGACAAAGGTCAGAGCACGAGTCATGGTCCGAATGGATTGACCAAAATCAGGAGAGGTCATCATGTTGACGACATTGGTAGAACCCAGGTTGCAGGAAACGTCAGTTCCAAGATGGACGTAGTTTTGCGCATCATCAATGAAACTTGGCTCTTGCACTTGGAGGATCTCTGAACAGAGGTTACTCATGACGATTTTTCCAGCAACAGGGTTGACCCGGTTGGCGGTATCGATATTGATCACGTAAGGATAACCGGACTCTTGCTGGAGTTTGGAAATTTCAGTTTCCAAGTCCCGTGCCTTGATTTTGGTTTTGCGGATACGAGGGTTGGCGACGAGTTCGTCGTATTTTTCTGTAATGTCGAGATAGCTGAAGGGAAGACCGTACTCTAGTTCGACCGAATAGGGACTGAAGAGGTACATGTCTTCGTTTTTCCGTGCCAGTTCGTAGAATTTATCTGGAACCGTGATTCCCAAGGAGAGGGTTTTGACCCGAATTTTCTCATCTGCATTTTCCTTTTTAGTAGATAGGAATTGTAAAATATCCGGGTGGAAGACATTGAGGTAGACAGCGCCTGCCCCTTGGCGTTGGCCCAATTGGTTGGAGTAGGAGAAGCTATCCTCAAACAATTTCATGACTGGTACAACACCGGATGCAGCACCTTCGTAACCCTTGATTGGAGCACCCGCTTCGCGGAGGTTGCTCAAGGAGATGCCGACACCGCCACCAATTCGAGAAAGTTGTAGCGCAGAGTTAATGGAACGTCCGATTGAGTTCATATCATCTGTTACTTGGATTAAGAAACAAGAAACCAACTCTCCCCGGCGAGCACGACCGGCATTTAAGAAACTTGGTGTGGCTGGCTGGTACCGTTGGTGGATGATTTCATTAGCAATGTTTTTGGCGATTGCTTCATTACCGTCGGCAAAATAGAGGGCATTGAAAAGCACCCGTTCTTCCATACCTTCCAGGTATTCATTGCCGTCATTTGTTTTCAAGGCATACTGGTTGTAGAATTTGTAAGCCGCCATGAAGGATTTAAATTGGAATTTTTGATCCAAGATAAATTGATAGAGATCTTCAATGAAAGCTGGTTGGTACTTCTGGATAAAGGCTGATTCCAGGTAGTTTTCTTGGATGAGGTAGTTAATTTTTTCCGTAATAGAAGCAAATGCTTTGGTGTTTGGAATCACATTTTCTTTAAAGAAGGCTTCCAAAGCTTCCTTATCTTTATGGAGCAGGATTTGTCCATTAATTGGTCGGTTGATTTCATTGTTTAGACGAAAATAAGAGACATTTTCTAAATCTTTAAGACCCATGTGGGATCTCCTTTCAAGTGCTGTATTCAAAATGAGGAGGCAGGGGTTTAGGCCCTGCCTCACACGATCCATTAAGCTAGTTGTTTTAGGAGGCTAGGCTGGAAGCCAGCGAAGTTTCCTTTTGGAGAAACAATAACTGGAGCTGCTGCAAAGCCCATTTCCTTGACTGTTTCAATGTATTCCGGTTCAAGATCGAGATTGATTTCTTTGTAGGATACATGATTGTCGTCTAGGAATTTCTTGGTCATGCGGCATTGCATACAGTTGTTTTTTGAATAAACAGTTACCACAAGGGTACCTCCTTCTCGTTTTTGAGTATGGAAATAGTATAGGGGAAAGCCCTGTTTTTGTCAACATTTTGTACTCGAAAAATACACAGATACTAGATGTGGTGGTTTATTTTTTGATGTCTCGATAATAGCAAGGGTAGGGGCTCTTTCCTTAACAAAATCTTGTATAGCTCAATCCCTTTTGAGACTGAAAAAGTTCCTTTTTTCTGAAAGCGTCAATTTTTTCTTGAAAAAAAACAAGACAAATGGTATAATTTCTAATTGTAAGGGTTATCAAAACCTAAGAATAAATTTAAAGGAGAGTCATCATGGCTTCTAAAGATTTTCACATTGTAGCAGAAACAGGAATTCACGCACGTCCAGCAACACTTTTGGTGCAAACTGCAAGCAAATTTGCTTCAGACATCACTTTGGACTACAAAGGTAAATCTGTAAACTTGAAATCCATCATGGGTGTTATGAGTCTTGGTGTTGGCCAAGGTGCTGATGTAACAATTTCTGCTGAAGGTGCTGATGCTGACGACGCAATCGCAGCAATTTCAGAAACAATGGAAAAAGAAGGTTTGGCATAAGGAGATGACAAATATGCTTAAAGGAATCGCGGCATCTGACGGTGTTGCTGTTGCTAAGGCATATCTACTTGTCCAACCTGATTTGTCTTTTGAGACTGTTTCAGTTGAAGATACAAATGCAGAAGAGGCTCGTTTAGATGTTGCTTTAGAAGCTTCTCAAAACGAGCTTTCTTTCATTCGTACTAACGCAGTAGATAGCCTAGGTGAAGAAGCAGCACAAGTTTTTGATGCTCACTTGATGGTTTTGGCGGATCCAGAAATGATCGGTCAAATCAAAGAAACAATTCGTGCGAAGAAGGTTAATGCCGAGGCAGGACTAAAAGAAGTGACAGATATGTTCATCACTCTCTTTGAAAATATGGATGACAATCCATACATGCAAGAGCGTGCTGCAGATATCCGTGACGTAACCAAACGTGTCTTGTCCCACCTTCTGGGGGTACGTTTGCCAAACCCAGCTGCTATTGATGAGGAAGCAATTGTGATTGCTCACGATTTGACTCCATCCGATACAGCCCAGTTGAACAAAGAGTTTGTTAAAGCCTTTGTAACCAACATTGGTGGACGGACAAGCCACTCCGCGATCATGGCTCGGACGCTTGAAATTGCTGCTGTTCTTGGAACAAACAATATCACTGAAATCGTTAAGGATGGCGATGTACTTGCTGTTAACGGGATCACTGGTGAAGTTGTTATCAACCCATCAGAAGAAGTGATTGCTGCCTTCCAAGCAGCTGGTGAGGCTTATGCTAAACAAAAAGCAGAATGGGCTCTCTTGAAAGATGCTCAGACTGTAACAGCTGATGGTAAGCACTTTGAATTGGCAGCCAATATCGGTACTCCAAAAGATGTTGAAGGGGTTAACGAGAATGGTGCGGAAGCTGTTGGTCTTTACCGGACTGAGTTCCTCTACATGGATTCGCAAGACTTCCCAACAGAAGATGAGCAATACGAAGCTTACAAGGCTGTATTGGAAGGCATGAATGGTAAGCCAGTTGTTGTTCGGACAATGGATATCGGTGGCGATAAGGAACTTCCTTACTTTGATTTGCCAAAAGAAATGAACCCATTCCTTGGTTTCCGTGCTCTTCGGATTTCGATTTCTGAAACTGGAAATCAAATGTTCCGGACCCAGTTGCGTGCGCTTCTTCGTTCTTCTGTACACGGTAAACTACGGATCATGTTCCCAATGGTTGCGCTTCTGTCTGAATTCCGAGCTGCGAAAGCTATCTTGGAAGAAGAAAAAGCCAACTTGTTGGCTGAGGGTGTAGCGATTGCAGACGATATTCAAGTTGGTATCATGATTGAGATTCCAGCAGCAGCTATGATTGCAGATCAATTCGCCAAAGAGGTTGACTTCTTCTCAATCGGTACCAATGACTTGATCCAGTACACAATGGCTGCAGACCGGATGAATGAACAAGTTTCTTACTTGTACCAACCATATAATCCATCTATTCTTCGCTTGATCAACAATGTCATCAAAGCAGCACATGCTGAAGGCAAATGGGCTGGTATGTGTGGAGAAATGGCAGGAGATCAACAAGCAGTTCCACTTCTTGTCGGAATGGGCTTGGATGAGTTCTCAATGAGTGCCACTTCTGTGCTTCAGACTCGTAGCTTGATGAAGAAATTAGATACTGCAAAAATGCAAGAAATGGCTAACCGTGCTCTGACAGAGTGTGGAACAGCTGAAGAAGTTCTGGAACTCCAAAAAGAGTACGTGGACTTTGACTAATCGTTATAAATATAGTCTTTTCGTTTACTTTTAGTACAAGGCAGCGAGTCGCAGACAGTACTGAAGTACGGCAAGACGAGCTAACGCAGTAATAAAGTATAAACTAAGAGACTATAAATGAAACTGGATTCGGGTTTTCCCGAGTCCGTTTTTTTGTGACTTTCCTTTTTTGAAAATGGGAAAATGACAGTTGATTATTTTCAGACAATTGTTTTGTTTTTCCTAAAAATGTTGTATAATAACTTGTGAAATTACTTGAAATATAGTAAAATATTCTTATAAAAAAGCGCTTACAAAACAGAAAGGGTGATCATATGGATTATCGCGAAGCTATGTGGACTTTTGGTATCGGTGAAAATTACAATCTTCAAGAATACCTGGGTGTTCATCGTGAAAATGATGGATATAGCTTCCGGGTGTGGGCGCCGAAGGCTCAGATGGTCTACGTCATCGGGGACTTTACTCAGTGGCAAGAAAACCGGATTCCCATGGTTAAAAATGAAGCAGGAGTCTGGGAGGTTTGGACCGATTTGGCCCAAGAAGGACAGCTCTATAAATTTCAAGTGGAGAGACAGGGAGGTCAACTGGTTGATAAGATTGATCCCATGGCTCGTCTCTTCGAAAAACGCCCTGGAACCAGTGCTGTTATCTATACCCTACCAGACAAGGATTGGCAAGACCAGGACTGGCTGGACCAACGGAAGGCTTTAGGCTTCAAGGGAAGGCCGATTTCCATTTATGAAGTTCATGCCGGTTCTTGGAGGACCCATCCAGATGGACAACCGTATACCTTCAAGGATTTACAGCGGGAGTTGATCCCCTATCTACAGGCCATGAATTATACACATGTGGAGTTTATGCCCTTGATGACCCACCCCTTGGCTGAGAGTTGGGGTTACCAGTTGATGGGCTACTTTGGCTTAGAGCAATCCTATGGCACGCCAGAAGAGTTTCGGGATTTTGTGGAGGCCTGTCATTTAGCAGATATTGGTGTGCTAGTGGACTGGGTACCGGGGCACTTTACCATTAATGATGACGCCCTGGCTTATTATGACGGGACGCCGACCTACGAGTATGAGGATCATCACCGGGCCCACAATTATGGCTGGGGGGCACTGAACTTTGATTTAGGGAAACCCCATGTGCAATCATTTTTGATTTCCAGTATCAATTATTGGGTGCAGACCTTCCACCTAGATGGTGTACGGGTCGATGCCGTAAGCAATATGCTCTACTTGGATTATGATCAGGGACCCTGGACACCTAACGAAGATGGGGGCAACCTCAATTACCAAGGTTTCCATTTTTTGAAAAAACTGAATCAAGTCATGAAGACCTACCATCCAGAGGTGATGATGATTGCAGAAGAGGCGACCAGCTATACCCAGATTACCGGAGAGGGAGAAAATTCCCTAGGTTTCGATTACAAGTGGAACATGGGCTGGATGAATGACATTCTGCGCTTCTATGAAATGGATCCAATTTACCGCAAGTATGAGTTTAATCTTGTGACCTTTAGTTTTATGTATGTTTTTAAGGAAAATTATATTCTGCCCTTCTCCCATGACGAAGTCGTCCATGGGAAGAAGAGCCTCATGCATAAAATGTGGGGGGATCGCTACAACCAGTTTGCCAGTTTAAGAAATCTCTATACCTACCAAATTTGTCACCCGGGTAAAAAACTGCTCTTTATGGGAAGTGAGTGGGGGCAATTTTTGGAATGGAAGTCCCAAGAAGCTCTAGAATGGGGGGACCTAGGAGATGACTTAAACGGGCGGATGCAGCACTTTACCGCAGGACTTAATCGTTTCTACAAGGATGAATTTGTGTTCTGGGATATTGATGATTCCTATGATGGGATTGAGATTATTGATGCCGATAATAAAGATGAAACAGTGTTGACCTTTAGTCGGAAGAATGAAGAAGGGTCAGAATTGATTTGTGTCTTTAATATGGCGCCCGTTGAGAGACAGAACTTTACCATTGGAGTTCCTACGCCAGGCCTCTACAAAGAAGTCTGGAATACCGAGCTACAAGAATGGGGCGGTTCTTGGTTAGATCACAACCCGGATACAGCTAGTCAAGCTGGTCAATGGAAAAGTTACAAGCAGACCTTGAGCTTTACCCTGCCAGCCATGGGGGCTGTTATCTGGAGAAGGATAGCGAAATTTGAAGAGGAAGAGGAGGGAGTTGTACCGGCACTCAGTGAAGCAGAGCTTCTGCCAGAAGAGTCTGTGGAGAGTTAGACGTTGCTTTAATGGAATTAGAATTTGTTGAATAAGGAGGAAATCTAAATGAGAGATGAAATGTTGGCCTTAATCCTAGCCGGAGGGCAAGGAACACGTTTGGGAAAATTAACAAAGAATATTGCCAAACCCGCTGTTGAATTTGGCGGTCGCTATAGAATTATTGATTTTGCCCTGTCCAATTGTGCGAACTCCGGTATCCAAAATGTAGGGGTCATTACCCAGTACCAACCCCTGGCTCTGAATACCCACATCGGAAATGGATCCAGCTGGGGCTTGGATGGTATTAATACGGGGGTGAGCATTCTCCAACCTTATTCAGCAAGTGAAGGCAACCGCTGGTTTGAAGGGACCAGTCACGCTATCTACCAAAATATTGACTATATCGATAGCATTGATCCAGAATATGTCCTCATTCTGTCTGGAGACCACATCTACAAGATGGATTATGACAAGATGCTTCAGGCCCACAAGGATAATAATGCCAGTCTAACAGTCGCTGTACTAAATGTTCCGCTGAAGGAAGCTAGCCGTTTTGGGATTATGAACACGGATTCCAATAACCGCATTATTGAGTTTGAGGAAAAACCTGAAAATCCAAAAACAACCAAGGCTTCCATGGGAATCTACATCTTCAACTGGAAACGTCTTCGCAATATCCTGGTAGCTGCAGAAAAAGGTTCTGTCGAAATGTCTGACTTCGGAAGCAATGTTATCCCAGCCTATCTTGAATCTGGCGAAAGTGTTTACGCCTACGAATTTGAAGGTTACTGGAAAGACGTGGGAACCATTGACTCCTTATGGGAGGCCAATATGGAATACATTTCGCCAGCCAATGCCTTGGATAGCCGTAACCGCCAATGGAAAATTTATTCCAAAAACCTCATCTCGCCACCAAACTTTATTGGCGAGCATGGTTCGGTCGAAGATTCATTGATTGTGGACGGTTGCCATGTGGATGGTCAGGTGAAACATTCGATTCTGTCGACAAATGCTCAGGTGAAAACAGGAGCAGTGGTTGAGGACTCAGTGATTATGAGTGGCGCTGTGATTGGCGCTGGTGCGGTGATTAAAAAAGCGATCATCGGTGAAGGTGCCGTGATTAGTGAAGGCGTGGAAATTGACGGCAGTGAAGAGATTGCAGTTGTAGGGTATAACGAAGTAGTGGGGGTACCAAAGGATGAAGATTGATAAATATTCAGCGATTCTTGTAAATACAGTTGGTCGACATGACATGGGGAAACTGACTGAAAACCGTCCTTTGGCGACTCTTCCATTCGGAGGAAAATACCGCTTAATCGACTTTCCACTTTCAAGCCTGGCCAATGCAGGTGTACGGAGTGTCTACGGTATCTTCCAGGAAGAAAATATTTCATCGGTCTTTGACCATATTCGGTCAGGTCGCGAGTGGGGCTTGTCAACACTCTTGAGTCATTATTACTTGGGCTTGTATACAACCGATGCCGATTCCGATTACGTGAAGTCTGAATACTACGAGCAGTTGTTGACTTACCTTCGCCGTTCGGGTAGCGATGTGACAGTTGTTTTGAACAGTGATGTTTTGTTGAACGTGGATCTCCGCCAAGTTTTCCATTTGCACCAAGCGACCAAACGGGAAATGACGGTTATTTACAAGAAGCTTCCGGCTAGTGATATTGCCGGCAATAACTCGATTTTGAGAATTTCCAGTCATGATGTGGTGACAGATCATGAATTATTTGAAGACACCCTACCTCAGGAAGTCTACAATATGTCAACGGACATTTTCTTGGTCAACACCAAACTTCTGATTGCAGCGATTGAGAAGGAGTTGGAGGAAGCTAATCCTCGTAAGATTCGCTACCTGCTTCGTGATTTTGCGAAAGAGATTGGTGCCTTTGCTTATGAATATACCGGTCATGTTGCCAATATTTATTCGGTTGAGTCTTACTACCGGGCGAATTTGGACATGATTGACCAGCAAAAATTCAATTCGCTCTTTAGTCCAAATCAGAAGGTTTATACTAAGGTTAAAAATGAGGAGCCAACTTACTATGCTCCAGGTTCTAAAGTATCCCTATCCCAGTTTGCATCGGGAAGTATTATTGAGGGGACTGTTGAAGGATCCATCTTATCACGGAATAATCGGATCAAGGCCAATGCGGTCGTGAAGGATAGTCTGCTCTTCCCACGGGTTCTGGTTGGAGAAGGCGCTCGAGTTGAGTATGCGATTGTTGATAAGGAAGCAAAAATTGCACCTGGTGTGACGATTCGAGGACAGAAAGAAAATCCAGTCGTCATTGAAAAAGGTCAAGAGGTTACAGAGGATATTATTAGATGAGAATTTTAGTTGCAGCGGCAGAAGGAGCACCCTTTTCAAAAACAGGTGGTTTGGGAGATGTGATTGGAGCACTCCCTAAATCCCTGGTTAAAAAAGGCCATGATGTGCGTGTCGTCTTGCCTTATTATGACAGTGTTGAGGCCAAGTTTGGCAACCAAGTTGAAGATTTGGGCTCTTACGAAGTCTCAGTTGGTTGGCGCCACCAGTATGTTGGGGTCAAGTACCTAGTCTGGGATGGTGTTCCAACTTATTTCATTGATAACCAATACTATTTCTTTAGGGGTCATGTCTATGGCGATTTCGATGATGGCGAACGCTTTGCCTTTTTCCAACAAGCCGCCTTGGAGTTGATGGAAAAGATTGATTTTATTCCAGAAATTCTTCATGTTCATGATTACCATACAGCCATGATGCCCTTCCTTTTGCGGACCAAGTATGCTTGGATTGAAGCTTATCGTGGAATTAAGACCGTTTTAACCATTCATAATCTAGAATTTCAGGGACAATTTGATCCTCAAATGCTGGGTGAATTGTTCGGAATGGGCTTGGAAGATTTCTGGAATGGTTCGGTGCGTTGGGGCCAAGATTTGAACTGGATGAAAGCGGGAATCACCTATGCCGATCGGGTAACCACAGTATCCCCATCCTATGCTCAAGAAATTCAGACACCAGAATTTGGCTGTGGTCTGGATCCCTTGCTGCGGCATGAAAATTGGAAGTTGTTTGGTTTTGTAAACGGGATTGATACCGATCTCTACAATCCAGAAACCGATCCCTATTTGTCCCACCATTTTACAGCCTACGATCTAGGTGGCAAGGCTGCTAACAAGGCAGCTCTGCAAGCGCGGCTTGGTTTACCACAGCGACCAGAAGTTCCTCTGATTGGGATGGTCTCACGCCTGACCTATCAAAAAGGATTTGATGTAGTCGTTGAGGAACTGCATCAGATTCTCCAACGGGATGTTCAGGTGGTTGTGCTAGGAACCGGAGATCCTCGCTTTGAGCAAGTCTTCTCTTGGTTTGGTCAGCACTATCCTGAAAAAATGGTTGCAGCCATGACCTTTGATCCAGCTCTAGCGCAGGAAATTTATGCAGCCAGCGATCTGTTTTTGATGCCGAGTCGTTTTGAACCTTGTGGTCTGTCACAAATGATGGCCATGCGTTACGGTAGCCTGCCAATTGTCCATGAAGTTGGTGGCTTGCGCGACACAGTTCAGGCCTATAATCCAGTGAATGGCTCTGGAACAGGCTTCTCCTTCAATAATCTAAGTGGTTATTGGTTGACCTGGACCATTGATCAAGCCATTTATCTCTATTGGAATCAAAAAGATGTCTGGTATAACCTAATGCAGGAAGCCATGCACCGAGATTTTTCTTGGGATGCAGCCAGTCACCCTTATAGTGATTTATACAATTGGATGTAAGAAAAAAGAGGTTGAAAAAACCTCTTTTTTTGGGCTCTTTGTCAACTGTAGTGGGTAGAATTTTACAATCTATAAATAGTGAGTACAATATAGCCTAAAAATGGCTTCCTTTCAATTCATATGGGATGCATTCCCTGTGGTGGGGGACGGCAGCGACCTCTGACGAGTTCCATGCCTTATTCGGGAACCGAAGTTTCCCGAATCCCCCCGATTCCAAGCTCGGTGGCTTGGAATCTTTTCAGTACGACGGGCATGTCGTATATCTGAGGTGCAAGTCCTCTGTGGGCACCTGCTACCGGTGAACCCAATAGCGACTCCCAAGCCTGACTATCGTGAGGTAGCGGGGAGAGGAAGGGATAGCGAAATCGTGGCTCTACGAACAGAAATGTGATATGAAGGCGTATGTAGTGGATGAGGAGGCTGAAAACTCTAAAGTCCCAAAAGGTAGTCGTAACCTATATGCGTAGATCACGAGAGTAAACGAGGAAAGATATACGACTTATCCCGTGAGGTCTCATGAGCGTCGTAGACGTAGTAACAACGAATCATGAGAAGTCAGCCGAACCCATAGTAGTGATGAAGTTTCTGTAATGGAAATGGAGCGAAGGGGCGAACAATTAACCGAAGTAATCCTACTTCACTTGTGTCTGTAAAAGAACGGTCTGATAGAACTGGAGACGGTCACGTATTGACTAGGAGAAGGTTCACGAATCTAAGATGTCCCTCAGACACCGAAACAAGAAAGGAATACGCACATGTCAGAATTGCTAGATAAGATATTATCTCGGAACAATATGCTTGAAGCCTATCATCAGGTAAAAAGAAACAAGGGTTCTGCTGGTATCGACGGAGTTACCATTGAGGAAATGGATAATTTCCTACGGCAACATTGGCGAGAAACCAAGGAACTTATAAAGCAGAGGAAGTACAAACCTCAACCAGTTTTACGAGTTGAAATTCCTAAGCCAAATGGTGGCGTCCGAAATCTTGGAATCCCTACAGTCATGGACAGAATGGTACAACAAGCGATTGTTCAAACCATCAGTCCAATCTGTGAAAGACACTTCTCAGAGTATAGTTATGGCTTTCGTCCCAATCGCTCTTGTGAGACAGCTATTATTCA
>NZ_JACBXX010000133.1 GCF_013415245.1 Streptococcus danieliae
CAAAACGCACTTATCAACCTATGTTTCAAATGCATCTAACTAGTCAAGAAATACTGGATGAACTACTTGGGTATTCTGAGGAACTAAACCAGCATTACCAACTTTATCAGATGCTTCTATTCCACATTAAGAACAAAGATACGGTTTGTAATGGCCCTAGAATTGCCTTATTCCAATGCAAGACTAGAGGCAACTAATAATCTCATCAAGGTTATCAAGCGGAATGCCTTTGGTTTCAGGAACTTTGACAATTTTAAGAAACGCATTTTCCTAGCCTTGAA
>NZ_JACBXX010000015.1 GCF_013415245.1 Streptococcus danieliae
GAGTTCATTGGTTAGTTGTTGATTTACAGCAGCTTGTTGTTCAATAATCGCCAATAATTCTTCCATAAGCCAACTAGCCCTCCTTTTTCTTCATTATATCGAAAAAAGCCATGATTTCAATAGAAATGCTAAATTTCAAGTTGAAATTAGCCACCACTAAGAAATTCCTTTGGTGACTTGTAGTCCAAACATTTTTTAGGATAATTGTTTATCCAATTTTCAATAAAAGCGACTTCTTTGGGAGTTGTTTCTTTGGTCCCTTTTGGTAACCACCTGCG
>NZ_JACBXX010000257.1 GCF_013415245.1 Streptococcus danieliae
TTGAATACGGTTGTGATAAGCAGAAAGTTGTTTATTTTTGAGAGCTGATTTTAATTCATTAATTTGATCTTGTGTGAATTCCATAATATCTATTATAATTCAGATTTTGATTTTTGTTAAGTATAAAATCAAAAACATTGATAAGAGCTTGGGACAAAAAGTCCCGTAAAGTATAAAAAGGAGAGATTCATTCGTTGAAATGAGTCTCTCCTTTTCTTTTTAGGTACTCCTCTTCCCATATTTGAGGAGGTTATTGGCCATAAGAACCA
>NZ_JACBXX010000157.1 GCF_013415245.1 Streptococcus danieliae
TTTGACAATTTTAAGAAACGCATTTTCCTAGCCTTGAATACGAAACGAGAAAGGGAACAGGTAGTCCTCTCTCGACTTGCTCTCTGATAGAATTCACCCACACCTGATGCAATTCTTTAAGGCTTCCCAAAATTAAAAGGTTCTATAATAAGTTGTGTGGAAAGCTTTCTCTCCATGCAACTTTTTTTGTAATTCAGAGTGCAAAAAAAAGCAATTCCTAGTAAACTGATAAGTGGAAAAAACATCAGAATAGGAATTGCTTTAT
>NZ_JACBXX010000012.1 GCF_013415245.1 Streptococcus danieliae
GTCGCTGCCGTCCCCCACCACAGGGAATGCATCCCATATGAATTGAAAGGAAGCCATTTTTAGGCTATATTGTACTCACTATTTATAGATTGTAAAATTCTACCCACTACAGTTGACAAAGAGCCCGAATTTCTGTAAGCGCGCTATAACCAAGTATATGAAAAAGGTTCCAGAGTTGATTGACTCGGGAACCTTTTTTATTGACAATTCTTCTGTATGATTTCAGACCATGGCAAATAGTCCTCTAGAACCTCTATTG
>NZ_JACBXX010000183.1 GCF_013415245.1 Streptococcus danieliae
TTAAAGATGGTAAGACCTATGTCCTTTCTGCAACTAAACCGGTTCGTGATAGTCAAGGTGATGCTCCAGAAACTGGTAAGGTCACTGAAGGTGAGCAGACAGTTGTTTATCAGTATGTCTTGAAGGAGGAGCCAAAAGGTAACGTTGTCGTAAATTATAAAGATACGGCTGGTAATGTTATCAAGGATCCAGTTAAGGATGAGACAGATAAGCCAGTTGATGAACCGTACGATACAACAGATAACAAGCCAGAAG
>NZ_JACBXX010000011.1 GCF_013415245.1 Streptococcus danieliae
AAGTCCAGTGAAGAAGTTCCAGTAATTGTTAAGGTTGTTGCACCAGATGAGGACAAGTATACGCCAGCAGGGAAGACGCAGACGGTTAAACCGAATGAAACTCCACAAGCAGTAAATTCCATTGAGAGTGCGAGCAGCTTACCTGAGGGCACCCAGTATGCCTTTAAGGCTCCTGTCAATACCTCAAGTGAGGGAGACAAGTCAGCTGTTGTTGTAGTAACCTATCCAGATGGTACTCGTGATGAGGTTCCGGTA
>NZ_JACBXX010000010.1 GCF_013415245.1 Streptococcus danieliae
GAAAATGGTTGCGGTAGTTGGACCGACAGGATCTGGTAAGACCACCATTATGAACCTGATCAACCGTTTCTACGATGTTGACGCGGGGGCTATCAAATTTGATGGTCGCGATATTCGGGACTATGACGAAGAGATTCGTCCTGTCCAAGCGCCTCACTTTACCGAGTTACGAGATGGAGTTGCGATTGAAGGGATTGACTTTGGTTACCTACCAGGTCAAAAAGTTCTGAAAAATGTCAGTATCTCTGCCCTTA
>NZ_JACBXX010000179.1 GCF_013415245.1 Streptococcus danieliae
TTCTCCAGAGTTGAATCCTATTGAAAACAGTTGGGCTATTCTGAAAAAAGCTGTGACAGAATTACTTAGAAAAACAGAGAATTTAACTGACGCAATATCATACTGTTTAAAGACTAAATGACTATAGCTTCTTCACCAGAATAGCGGTTCAGTTTATTCATTTCTTGAATCCGAACCGTTTTGAAAGCATTGGTCAAATGTTGGACAATGTGAAAACGGTCAATCACAATCTGAGCCTCAGGAAAAGCTTT
>NZ_JACBXX010000248.1 GCF_013415245.1 Streptococcus danieliae
TAGAGGCTAATTTCTAGTCCCTCTCACACCACCGTGCGTGCCGTTCGGCACACGGCGGTTCAACTAACTTTTAACGCATGTCGTTTAAGATAGAAATCTAGACAAGAAACCAGTCCTCTTTTAGTAATACTCATTCAAATTCAAAATCTGAAAAAATCCATTCTCTATGGACAATAGATTTAAGGTCAGACCAATGCAAACTTTGAATCACTTCTTGTAGTTTATCAATCACGTCCTCAAGTGTTTTAAAG
>NZ_JACBXX010000087.1 GCF_013415245.1 Streptococcus danieliae
GATGCGTCTATGATAAGTAGCGTAGTCTTTATTTCTAAGAGCTAATCTCAATTCAGTTTCTTGTTGTTTATCTAATTTCAATTTCATACAATCTATTATAATTCAAAATTCGATTTTTATTTAGTATTACCATCATCATACCATTGTCGGCACCTAGAATTTCATAGTCCATTTTCATGCCGATGATGGCTGTTGCACCCATTTGAGCTGCGCGCTCCTTCATTTCCTCAATCGCTTCTTCTCGAGCAGCCTTGAGTTCATCTTCATAACCCTTGGAGCGACCACCAAAGACATTGCGAAGACCTGCTCCAATATCTTTAAACATATTGATCCCGGTAACAACTTCCCCAAAAACAATCCCCTTGTATTCTTGAACCTTTGTTCCTTCAATGACATTGGTTGTTGTAACAATCATGATTTTCTCCTTTAAGATGTAATTCGAAAAACTTCCGATACCTCATTTTACCAAAAACTTTTCCAAAATCCTTAATTCTGACAACAAGGCAAAAAGCCTAAGCTATCAGCTCTCATAGCTGACAGTCTAGGCTTTTTAAACAGTTTATTAACGAACTGTACGGATACGCATTGTGTTTGTACGAGAAGCACCACCAATTGGCACACCAGCAACGATAACGATGTCATCGCCAGCTTCTACCAAGCCTTGTTCAACCGCAATTTTTTCTGCGATATCGAACATATCGTCTGTGTTAGAAGGAGTTTCAGTTGTTACTGGAATAACACCCCAGTTCAACATCAAACCACGCTGAGTCAACTCATCAAATGTGATCGCCAAGATATCCGCATTTGGACGGTATTTAGAGATCAAACGAGCTGTGTGACCTGTCTTAGTCAAGGTAACAACCAATTTGATGTCCATTGAGTTGGTTGCATCCTTAACCGCAGAAGCCATAACTTCAGTCTTAGAGCTACGGTTGAAGTTAGCAGTTGACAAACGACCATACTCATTCAAAAGCGTTTGAGCGTTTTTGTCAATTGTTGCCATTGCTGTTACAGATTCCAATGGGTATTTACCGTTAGCAGACTCACCAGAAAGCATAGTTGCATCTGTACCATCGATAACCGCGTTAAAGACGTCAGATACTTCTGAACGAGTTGCACGTGGTTTTTCAGTCATGGTTTCCAACATGTTTGTTGCTGTGATAACCACTTTACCAGCTGCATTAACCTTAGTGATGATCATTTTTTGGTAAACTGGAACCATTTCAAATGGTACTTCAATTCCCATGTCTCCACGGGCAATCATGATACCATCAGCTGCTTCGATGATTTCATCAAGGTTGTCAATACCTTGTTGGTTTTCGATTTTCGCAAACAACTTCACATGGCTGTTACCAGTCTCTTCACAGATTGCGCGAACTTCGTTAACGTCTTTAGCTGTACGAACAAAAGAAATAGCGATAAAGTTAATACCTTGCTCCAAACCAAAACGGATGTCCGCATTATCACGGTCTGCTAGGGCAGGGAAAGGAATCTTGGTGTTAGGGATGTTGACACCTTTTTGTTTAGCAATGATTCCGTCGTTTTCAACTTCAACTTCGAATTCACGAGTAGCATCATCTTTACCAACAACACGAAGACCCAATTTACCATCATCAACCAAGACTTGACGACCAATTTCAACGTCATCGTAGATGTCCAAACCACCAGCAACGTTCAAGGCAATCACGTCACGAGTTGATTGAATTCCTTGCTTAGTTGCAACACGGATTTTCTCACCAGTTACGTAAGAATATTCTTTTGCATCACCTTCGAACAATTCTGTACGAATCTCAGGACCTTTAGTATCCAAAAGGAAACCTACACGTTGGCCTGCGATTTCTTCAGCACGTTTAACAGTTGCCATACGTTCACCTTGTTCTTGGTGGTCACCGTGTGAGAAGTTGAAACGGAAAGTGTTTGCTCCTGCTTCAATCAATTTCGCAATGTTTTGTGCAGATGCTTCAACGTCAAGTTTTTCACCCCAGTAGCCATCTTCACCAAAACGTTTTCCACCACGGATTTCAACCGCAGGTCCCAAGGTTGCAACAATTTTAACACGTTTGTTCATTTTATCTGTGAACTCCTTTTTTATTTTATAAAGCTAAATCTTAGAATGTCGCCAAATGACGGTTTAGGTCTGCCAATTCTAGGTCAGCCTTGTGTGGGTTGTTAACAATGATCTTACCATCCGCTGCAAGACTGAAAAGAGCACCTTCTTCAGCAGTCCCAAGGATTGGGCTCTCAACCATTTTCTCATCGCGGATACCAACCGCAAGTCCACCACGACCTTCTTTTAGAAGTTTAACCGCATGTGCTCCCATACGAGAAGCCAAGACACGGTCACGCGCAGTTGGAGCACCACCACGTTGGATGTGACCCAACTCTGTTACACGAAGGTCACGGAGATCTTTCTCATCTGCAGATTCACGCAATCTTTCACCAAATTCATCTGCTGACATAACGCCTTCAGCAAGAACGATGATATTGTGCTTTTTACCGCTCTCATAACTTTCACGAATCGTTGCTGCAATCGCATCCATGTCAAAGTTTTCTTCTGGAATGACGATGTTGTCCGCACCAGATGCGATACCAGCCCAAAGAGCGATATCACCAGCGTTACGTCCCATAACTTCGATAACGAAAGTACGACGGTGACTAGCTGAAGTATCGCGGATTTTATCAATCGCATCCATAGCAGTCGTAACGGCTGTATCAAAACCAATCGTGAAGTCTGTTCCAACGATATCGTTATCGATTGTTCCTGGTACTCCAACAGCTGGGAATCCATGTTCAGTCAAACGCATAGCACCGTGGTAAGAGCCATCTCCACCAATTACGACAACACCTTCGATTCCGTGAGCTTTCAATTGCTCAATCCCTTTGAGTTGCCCTTCAAGTTGAGCAAATTCAGGATAACGAGCCGACCCAAGGAAGGTACCCCCACGTCCAACAATATTTCCTACTGAAGCTACATCCAATTCGATGAATTTACCAGCAACCATTCCAGCATAACCTTCTTGGATTCCGTAAACTTCCATACCTTCAGAGATTGCTTGACGAACAACTGCACGAATAGCAGCATTCATACCAGGGGCGTCACCACCACTGGTCAAAACAGCAATACGTTTCATTCTGCTTGAGCTCCTTCTCTTATATTTAAATTCCTAAGCATTATAGCACAGGGCACTTCAAAATTCTAGGGTTTTTCGAGAAAAACCGTTTTCAGAACATAAGGTCCCAGGGCTGTTACCAGCGCTTCCGTTTTGGAAACGCCTTCCTGTAACTGCAGCGTTTCCTTGCCTTCCTGATAGCGTAAAATCACCGGAATCGGGCCCGGAAAGCCCTTTAAAATCTGGGCCACGTCGCGGTCCACTTGATGGTCTTCCAACAAGATCCAGAAGCGCTCCCTTGTCAGGGCTTCAACCCGGTTCAGCACCAGCTGCTTGCGGCCACTCTTATCCTGCACCTTGCCCCACATCCGCAAAAGGGCTCCCGCTTCTAGTAGCTGTTTGTAGGTCCGAAACACATCAGGAAAGGCAATAACTTCTATTTTATGACGGGTGTCTGTCACCTGCACAAAGGCCATCTGCTCCCCCTTTTTAGTGCGAATCACCCGTAGGTCCAACAGTTCAACCAAGACTTGAGCCTGGGTCCCGACCTGGAGATCTGCAATCCGCTGAATCTCGGGCCCTGCTTCCTGTAGATAGTCCTTTAGAGGATGAGGGCTCAGACCCACACCTAGCAGCTCCACTTCCATTCGATATTTTTCCAAAGAAGAAAAATCGGTGATGGACTCCCAAGAATAGCTGGAATCGGCAAAAAGACTGCCCAACTCTTGGTAGAAGAAGAGAAGGCGATCCAAATTGGTTAGAAGAGTCGCCCGATTGGGGGCCAGCTGATCAAAAAGACCAATCTGAATTAAGGGCTTCAACAAGTCCGGCTTGAGATAATTGGGAGGCAGCCGGAGGAAGAAATCTTCCAAATCGGCAAAAGGACGGTGCTCCAAAATCCAGGTCTGCAGATCCCGCGGTAGCCCCTTGAGACGATCCAAGCCCAAGTAAATCGCACCATCCTGAAAGCGGTCATGAGCCGGAATCGTATTGATGGTCAGGGCCTGCATCTGAAAGCCCGCATCGAGAGCATCGTCCAAATAGGTCTGGTTAGCAGCTGTCAGCATGACCTGGAAAAAGATCTGCGGATAGTGGGTTTTAAAATAAGCCAACTGAAAGGCTAGAGCCGAATAGGCATAGGCATGACTACGGTTAAAACCGTAACCTGCAAACTTCTCCATCACGGCAAATAGGGCCTTGGCTCGTTCTTGATCATAGCCTTGTTGCAAGGCCCCTTCCACAAAATCAACCTCCATGGCGTGCATTTCTTCCGGTTTCTTCTTCCCCATCGCCCGCCTGAGCAAATCGGCTTTTCCCAAGCTAAAGCCCGCGAACCGTTGCGCCACCTGCATCACCTGCTCCTGATAAAGCATGATGCCATAGGTCGGTGCCAGAATATCAGCAACTGCCGGATCCACCGAAACGACCGCTTCCCGACCATGCTTTCGGGCTACAAAGTTATCGATATAGGCACTGGCTCCTGGCCGATTCAGACTGGTGGTTGCCACAACTTCTTCAAAGGAGGTCGGTTGAACCCTCCGCAACAAATTGATGGCCCCTGGCTGTTCAAACTGAAAAATCCCCTTGGTCCTACCCGCCGCAAATAATTTCAGGGTTTCTGCATCTTCCAGAGGAATGTTTGCTGGATCCAGTACAATCCCTTCTTCTTTTGCAAGCAAGTCCCGCATCCGTTCCACGTAAGTCAGATTCCGCAAGCCCAGAAAATCCATCTTGAGCAGACCATTGTCTTCAATAGCTGCCGCATCGTACTGAGTGATGTAGATGTCCTCTGCAAATTTAAGCGGGATAAAGTCCGTTAAATCGGCATCACTCATGACTACACCGGCCGCATGGACCGAGGTTTGACGGGGCAGCCCCTCCAAACGCATAGCCAAGTACAGGGCTCGATCTAATTCTGGTCGCTCCTGAAATTGACGGCGGAAGGTTAGGCTGCGTTCCACCACCTGCTGTAGCTTTTCGCCAAAGCGAATTTGCTTGGTCAAATTGGAAATTTCAAACTCAGGCACAGCAAGTCGTTTGAGAACATCCCGCAAGGCCTGCTTGGCTCCAAAAGTCGAAAAGGTGACAATCTGGGCAGCGTGCATACTGCCATAGCGATCGCGGACATAGCGTAAAAAGTCCGGCCGATGAATATCCGGAATATCAATATCAATATCCGGGGGACTAAACCGCTCGCGGTTCAAAAAGCGTTCAAAAATCAGATTCTTGGCTACAGGATCAATCCCCGTAATATCCAAGGCATAGGCAACCAAACTACCCACAGCAGACCCCCGGCCCATGCCCATGTAATAGCCTTGACGGCGGCCAAAGGCCAACAGATCCCAGACAATTAAAAAATAATCATCAAAGCCCATTTCATGGATAACAGACAGCTCCTCATCCAAACGCTGCAAGTAAGCTGGCCCTTGCAACTGTTTAGCAGCTAAACCCGCCAAAGCAACCTCTCTTAGTTCCTCCACGGCTGGTCTTTGAGGATTAAAACGCGGCAGTTTCAAACTCCGATCCAAATCATAGTGGACACCCGCAACCAAGCTCTCTAAATTCTCCCAAGCTCCAGGAAAACGAGCTTGATAGGATTCTTTCAATTCCTGAGCTGGGAGCAAGACCTGTCCGCGGTAGCGCACAGGCGTTTCCACAAGCGTTTGGTTCTTTTTAATGGCCTCCATCACCTGCAGAACCTCTAAATCCTGAGCTTCCAAGTAACGGACGGTTTGTAAGGGAAGCAGGGGACGATCACTATCTGGAAGCGGGCTGTCCAAGGTCACCCCTAGAAAATAAGGACGATCTAAATCAGGCTCCTCCTGCCCCGGCTGGAAGGGCCAAATCAGGGCTAGATCCTGGGTAAACTCCATCAAGTCTTCCCAAGCAATCTTACCTAGATTGCGTTGACTCGCCAACTTCAAGAGATTTTGATAGCCTGTGGTCGACAGGGCCAAAACTCTCAGATCTAGCAACTGGTCACCCAGGCGAGTCGTTAGGCTCATGCCTAATAAGGCTTGCAGACCAGCCTGCTCAGCCATCTCTAAAAAAGCATAGGCTCCGTAAAGATTGTCTTGATCCATGAGACCAAGACTCTGATAACCCAAGGTCTTAGCTTTTTGCAGATAGGCAGTCAAGGTCAGATTGCTTTCTAAAAAGCTATAAACTGATTGTGTATCTAACTGGATCATCAACTCCTCCATTTACTCTGAGAGGCTGGAACTCCGTTCCAGCCTCTCTTAACTTAGTCATCTTGAATCACAACCTGTGAAGCCAAAAAGGAAAATTGCTCAGGAATCGGGGACTTTTCTTTCTCTTCCTGCTTTTGTTGGCGGTTTTTAGCAGCGAAATCCTGGCGTAATTGTTGCCAATCTGCCATTGAAATCGCAAGGATTTCCGGAGAAAAGCCAGCAGCTTGGCTGAGAATATTGCCAAAGGTCACATTGAGGTTGTCCCGTTTCATGGTTTGTTCTGCATTAAAGGCCGATTCAAAGGCTAAAATGGCATGGTGCTCATTGGCGGCTACCGGCTGGGAACCCTCCAAAAGCGCTTTATCAGCCCCTGAAAGACTTTCAATAATTTCCCCCCAGGCTCCCTGTAATTTGGTCAGGTTGGCACGCGCCAAGACTGGATTCTCAACAGCTTCTTCCAGGATTTTAACGAAGCGGCTTTTATCCAGTTTGACCCTTGTTTCTGGTCGAGCTGCCGGACTGGGTTTAAAGGGTTGGGTGGAACTGACCCCAGTTCTTTTAAGCTGGGCTACTTCTTCTTGAAGGGCCGCCACCTCTGCTTGCAGCCGGGCCACTTGGGGGCCGGCTGCTTTTTCAGAAGCAGGCTCGTCCAGGAGTTGAACTGTAATCATCTCTAAAGCGAGACGAGCTTGACTCAGCTGGCGCAGGGTTTGATTGGCTTGGATCAAAATGCCCAGCATATCCAGGAGCCGGTCACGCGCCAGCTCCTGATTCTCTTGAAACAGAGGCGAGCGATCTGCAAAGGTCAAACCAGCTTGACTCAGCAGCAAATCGCGAAAATAGGCCAAGAGATCATCCAGGAAGCGGGCCGGCTGCTTGCCGCTGTCGAGAATGGTGTTCAACTGGTCCATGGCTTCTTCCAAATCTCGGTTGCGAAGACCTGCCACATAGGCATCCAAGGCCCTCAGACTAACGGAACCAGTGATTTCCTCGACCACATCCAAGCTGAGGCTAGAGCCGTCCAAGAGGCTGAGAGCTTGATCCAGAAGCGACAGAGCATCCCGCATCCCACCTTCTGCACGGCGGGCAATCAGACTCAGGGCTCCCGGCTCAGCTTCCAAGTCCTCCTGGGCTAAAATCCATTCCAAGTGGCCCACAATATCGGGAACTTTGATGGACTTGAATTCGAAGCGTTGAACCCGGGATAAGATAGTCGCCGGAATCTTATGCAATTCTGTTGTTGCCAGGATAAAGACCAGGCCTGGGCTTGGTTCCTCCAGGGTCTTGAGGAGGGCATTAAAGGCTCCAGTTGAGAGCATGTGCACCTCATCAATAATATAAACCTTATAACGGGCTAGACTGGCAGCATAGGTTGACTTGTCTCGAATATCACGGATTTCATCTACACCATTGTTACTAGCGGCATCAATCTCAATCACATCTTCCAGACTCCCCAAGGTAATTGCCCGGCAGATATCACAGATATTACAAGGTTCTCCGTCCACCTGATTGGGACAGTTCATCGCCTTGGCAAAAATTTTAGCCGCCGACGTTTTTCCGGTTCCGCGGGGACCGGAAAACAGGTAGGCGTGGCTAATTTTCTCGGTGGCCACAGCCTGGCGAAGACTTTGGGAGACAACAGGCTGCCCCACCATTTCTGCAAAGGTTTGACTCCGATATTTACGATAGAGGGCTTGGTACACCTGCTTCCTCTCTTTCCATTTTTGATAGTCGGATTCTGGTCGCGCTTGTCACATTTCATTCGCTCTGACCATCAGAATCCTCATAAGTTTATTATACCACGAAAGGCTAGTCTAAGGCCTTGATTTCGAGAATCATGTCGCGGATCTGGGCTGCCAATTCGAAATCGAGAATACCCGCTGCTTCCTGCATCTGCTCCTCCAATTTCTTGATGGCTTCTCTACGCTCTTTTTTGGTCATGCTTTCGAAGTCTGGAGCTTCCTCTTGCTCCGGCAAGGCCGCCTTGGTTACACTGATCAGGTCACGAATTTCTTTCTTGATGGTTTGTGGAGTAATGCCATGTTTTTCATTGTATTCCATCTGAATGGCCCGCCGACGAGCGGTTTCTTTCATGGCTTTTTTCATGGACTCTGTTTCCGTATCCGCATACATGATGACATGGCCCTGGCTATTACGAGCCGCCCGACCGATGGTCTGAATGAGCCCCCGTTCATTCCGCAAGAAACCTTCCTTGTCCGCATCCAAGATTGCCACTAGACTAACCTCGGGAACATCAATCCCCTCCCGCAGGAGGTTAATTCCGATCAAGACATCAAAGACACCCAGGCGAAGATCGCGGATGATTTCCGTCCGTTCCAAGGTCTTGATATCAGAGTGCATATACTTGACCTTCACGCCCATTTCCTTGAGATAGTCGGTCAAATCCTCCGCCATCTTTTTGGTGAGGGTCGTGATAAAGACCCGCTCATTTTTCGCAACCCGCTCATGAATTTCTCCTAGGAGATCCTCCATTTGCCCATGCGTTGGCCGCACTTCAACCTCTGGATCCAACAGACCCGTTGGCCGAATGATTTGTTCGACAATCGTCTCCGTCTCCTCCATCTCGTAGTCACCCGGAGTTGCCGACACATAAACAATTTGATGAACATGTTGCTCAAATTCCTCGCGCCGAAGGGGACGGTTATCCAGGGCACTCGGCAACCGGAAACCATGATTGACCAACATCTCCTTCCGCGATCGGTCGCCATTGTACATCCCCTTGATTTGCCCCATGGTCATATGCGACTCATCAATCATAATCAAGAAGTCCTCTGGGAAGAAGTCCAAGAGCGTATAGGGCGGCTCCCCTTCTGAGCGACCATCCATGTGTCGAGAATAGTTCTCGACCCCATTGGTATAACCCATCTCACGCAGCATCTCGATATCATAATCCGTTCTTTGTTTCAAACGCTGCGCTTCAAGAAGCTTACCTTCCTGCTCAAATTGGGCTAACTGCTCGACCAACTCCGCCTGAATCTTGGCAATCGCCATCTCCAAATGCTGGTCGTTGGTCACGAAGTGAGTCGCAGGATAAATGGCTAGATGATCAACCTCCCCCAAAACCTGACCGGTCAAGGCTTCAATTTCTCGAATCCGGTCAATCTCATCGCCAAAAAACTCTACCCGAAAGGCATGCTCATCACGACTGGCCGGAAAAACTTCAACAATATCTCCCCGAACCCGGAAACGTCCCCGTTGGAAATCAATATCGTTACGTTCAAATTGAATGTCTACCAAGTCATTCAGGAGTTGATCCCGCGAAATCATCTGACCAGGCCGCAAACTCACAACCTTGTCCGCGTACTCCTTGGGCGAACCCAAACCATAGATACAAGAAACAGAGGCCACCACAATCACATCATTGCGCTCCAGCAAAGCAGAGGTTGCCGAATGGCGGAGCTTGTCAATCTCATCATTGACCGAGCTATCCTTCTCAATATAGGTATCACTAGAGGGCACATAGGCCTCCGGTTGGTAGTAATCGTAATAGGACACAAAATATTCAACCGCATTTTCTGGGAAAAATTCCTTGAACTCTCCATACAGTTGCCCTGCCAGCGTTTTATTATGGGCAATCACTAGGGTTGGCTTATTAACTTTGGCAATCACCTGGCTCATGGTATAGGTTTTCCCCGTTCCGGTGGCTCCCATAAGAATTTGCGCCTTCTCACCACCCTCAATATTATCGACCAATTCTGCAATGGCCTGGGGTTGATCCCCGGATGGTTGATACTTGGAAACCAGCTTAAATTGATTATTTTCTATTCTTTCAATCATAGTACACCTCGACTCCTATTTTACCATCTTTCAGCCACTAAATCCTGATTTTGTCATGGTAGAACTTCTAACATGAAAAAGAGCAAATTTGCATCCTCACCCTCTTTTTGGTATAATTTGAAAATATTCTAAAAGGAGATGCCGAAATGAAGAAAAAACTTCTAAGTCTCTTGTTACTACTATTTCCCTTATTTGTAACAAGTGGCGTGCAGGCAGCTGATACCATTAAGATTGTATCAGATACCGCTTATGCACCATTTGAATTTAAGGATTCAGATCAAGTCTATAAAGGAATCGACGTCGATATTATCAAGGCAGTCGCAGAGAAAAAAGGATGGAACTACGAACAAAGTTATCCTGGCTTCGATGCGGCTGTTAATGCGGTTCAAGCAGGTCAAGCTGATGCCATCATGGCCGGCATGACTGCAACCGAAGAACGTAAAAAAGTCTTCACCATGTCCGACACCTACTACGATACAAAAGTGGTCATCGCAACCCTTAAGGGAAAAGGGATTACAGACTACAGCCAACTGAAAGGGAAAACAGTTGGGGTTAAAAACGGAACCGCTGCCCAGCGCTTCCTCGATAATAACAAGGACAAATATGGCTACGAAATCAAAACCTTCGACACTGGAGATTTGATGAACAACAGCCTCCAAGCAGGGGCTGTGGATGCCATCATGGACGACAAACCTGTCCTCCAATATGCTATTGACCAAGGTCAAAACCTGGAAATCAACATGGACGGGGAAGCCGTTGGAAGCTTTGCCTTTGGGGTTAAAAAAGGTAGCGACAAGGAATACCTCGTTGAAGAATTCAATGAAGCCCTCGCTGAAATGAAAGAAGATGGTAGCCTGGAACAAATCATCCAGACCTGGACTGGTGGCTCCAGCAATTCCGTTGCCGCTAACATCCCAGAAACTGCCACAGCGGCCGGTCAACAAGCAACACCGGTCAAGAGCGAATACAAGATTGTCAGTGACTCTTCCTTCGCACCTTTTGTTTTCCAAAACGATTCCAATGAATACACTGGAATTGATATGGAGTTAATCCAAGCCATCGCCAAAGATCAAGGCTTTACGATTTCTGTCACCAATCCTGGCTTTGATGCAGCTGTTAATGCTGTCCAAGCTGGACAAGCTGACGGAATCGAAGCAGGTATGTCCATCACTGATGAACGTAAAAAGACCTTCGACTTCTCAGATCCTTACTACATCGCCAATGCGATTATCGGGGTTAAGAAAAACAGTACGATTGCTTCTTATGAAGACCTCAAGGGGAAAACCGTTGGGGTTAAAAACGGAACAGCTTCCCACGATTTCCTAACTGAAAACAAGGATAAATATGGCTACGACATCAAGGTCTTTTCCGAAGCTGCTTCGATGTACGACAGCTTAAACACCGGTTCTGTCGAGGCCATCATGGATGATGAACCAATCATCAAATACGCCATCAACCAAGGTCAAGACCTCGCAACTCCGATTGCTGGAATCCCCGTTGGGGAATACGGCTTCGCCGTTAAAAAAGGAACCAATCCTGAATTGATCGAAATGTTCAACAATGGTTTGGCCAACCTCAAGGAAAACGGAGAATACGAAAAACTTCTTGATAAGTATCTTGGAGCTTCTACCGCAAGCAACAGTCAAACTTCATCTGTTGATGAAACATCCATCTGGGGCTTGCTTCAAAACAACTACAAGCAATTACTAAACGGTCTCTGGATCACTATTTCCTTGACCTTGATCTCCTTTGCCATTGCCATGGTAATCGGGATTATCTTCGGAATGTTTAGTGTCAGCCCAATCCCTGCTTTGCGGACTGCGGCAACTATCTTTGTCGACGTGATCCGAGGAATTCCTTTGATGATCCTCGCTGCTTTCATTTTCTGGGGAATCCCGAACTTGATTGAAAGCATGACCGGTCAACAGTCTCCAATCAATGACTTTGTAGCCGGTGTGATTGCCCTCTCCCTTAACTCGGGTGCTTACATTGCCGAGATTGTCCGGGGTGGTATTCAAGCCGTTCCTGCCGGTCAGATGGAGGCCAGTCGCAGTTTAGGAATCTCTTACAGCAAGACCATGCGGAAGATCATTCTTCCCCAAGCTGCTAAGATTATGCTTCCAAACTTCATCAACCAGTTTGTTATTGCCCTAAAAGACACAACCATCGTCTCCGCTATCGGTTTGGTTGAGCTCTTCCAAACAGGGAAAATTATCATTGCCCGAAACTATCAAAGTTTCCGGATGTATGCAATTCTAGCTGTGATCTACCTCATCTTAATTACTTCTCTCACTCGCCTAGCGAAACATCTAGAAAAGAGGACCAGTAAATGAGTAAACAATTGAAAATTGATGTAAACGACCTTCACAAGTACTATGGGAAAAATGAGGTCTTAAAAGGCATCACCACTCAATTCTACGAGGGAGATGTAGTCTGCATCATCGGCCCTTCCGGTTCTGGAAAATCGACCTTCCTCCGCAGTCTCAACCTGCTGGAGGAGGCGACCAGTGGCCACATTACCGTCAATGGTGAAGACCTCACCCTTCCCACAACGGATGTTGATAAGGTTCGGGAAGATATCGGAATGGTCTTCCAGCACTTCAACCTCTTCCCCCACATGACTGTTCTTGAGAACATCACCTTCGCTCCGGTCGAGCACAAACGAATGACCGAAGCCGAAGCTAAATCTCTTGGAATGGAATTGCTCGAGAAGGTTGGCTTGGCGGAAAAAGCTGACGCTATGCCCGACAGCCTCTCTGGTGGACAAAAACAACGGGTGGCTATCGCCCGTGGTCTCGCCATGAAACCTGAAATCATGCTCTTCGACGAGCCAACCTCCGCCCTCGACCCTGAGATGGTTGGAGATGTACTGAATGTTATGAAAGATCTGGCCGAGCAAGGAATGACCATGATTATCGTAACCCACGAGATGGGCTTTGCCCGTCAGGTAGCCAATCGGGTCATCTTCACCGCAGACGGTGAATTCCTTGAAGATGGACGCCCAGACGAAATCTTTGATAACCCACAACACCCACGTTTGAAAGACTTCCTTGATAAGGTCTTAAACGTTTAAAAAAAAATCCATGAGAGCAATTGCTTTCATGGATTTTTTTCACTCTATAAATTAGAAGGGAAGAGCTACATATCGACGAACTCCTGACGCAGAGATATAGCTGAGCCAATTTCGACCTTCTGCTTGGATAAGTCGGTCATAGTTCACAGACATCCCTTTTTCATAAAGAGCCACAACGGATGCACTCGCTTGAGGTTGATTTTTAACCAAGGCATCTGCTCCAAAGACATAGGTACCGGAAACTGGCAGATCAGAAACTTCAACTTTAGCAGCCTTATTGACTACTGGTTTGGCTTCAACTTTCGGAGCTGAAGCTAATTTGTTTAGGGCAATATAATAACGGTTGCCAGCATGGCTGAGGTAGCTGAGCCAACGGTAGCCATCGGATTCTAGAACACGGTCGTAGTTAACGGAAGAACCCTTGTCGTAATAGGCTACATCCGGACTGGCCAAACGCGCTTCTTTCTTAATACCATAACGACCATCAAAGCGGAAGTTACCAGATGCTGCTAGACCAGAAACCTCGACTTTAGCGGTTTCTTTAACCACCGGTTTAGCCTCGACCTTCGGAGTTGAAGCTAATTTGTCTAGAGCAATATAATAACGGTTGCCAGCATGGCTGAGATAGCTGAGCCAACGGTAGCCATCGGATTCTAGAACACGGTCGTAGTTAACGGAAGAACCCTTGTCGTAGTAGGCTACATAGGGACTAGCCACACGTGCTTCTTTCTTGATGCCATAGCGGCCATCAAATTTATAGTTACCAGATGCTGCTAGACCAGAAACCTCGACTTTAGCGGTTTCTTTAACCACCGGTTTAGCCTCGACCTTCGGAGTTGAAGCTAATTTGTTTAGAGCAATATAATAACGGTTGCCAGCATGGCTGAGGTAGCTGAGCCAACGGTAGCCATCGGATTCCAAAACACGGTCGTAGTTAACGGAAGAGCCCTTATCGTAATAGGCTACATCTGGACTAGCCACACGAGCTTCTTTCTTAATACCATAGCGGCCATCAAAGCGGAAGTTACCAGATGCTGGCAGACCAGATGCTTCAACTTTGGCTGCTTCCTTAACCACTGGTTTGACTTCAGCTTTCGCTGCTTCCTTGACCACTGGTTTGGCTTCAACTTTCGGAGCTGAAGCTAGTTTTTCAACGGCAATATAGTGACGGTTGCCGCTATAGCTGAGATAACTGAGCCAACGGTAGCCATCGGATTCCAAAACACGGTCGTAGTTAACGGAAGAGCCTTTGTCGTAATAGGCTACATCTGGACTGGCCACACGCGCTTCTTTCTTAATACCATAGCGGCCATCAAAGCGGAAGTTACCAGATGCTGGCAGACCAGATGCTTCAACTTTGGCTGCTTCCTTAACCACTGGTTTAGCTTCAACTTTCGGAGCTGAAGCTAGTTTTTCAACGGCAATATAGTGACGGTTGCCGCTATAGCTGAGATAGCTGAGCCAACGGTAGCCATCGGATTCTAGAACACGGTCGTAGTTAACGGAAGAGCCCTTATCGTAATAGGCTACATCTGGACTAGCCACACGCGCTTCCTTCTTAATACCATAGCGGCCATCAAATTGGAAATTCCCTGAGGTCGGTAAAGCAGCTTCAAGCTCTTTTTCCGGCTGAGGAGCTACTGATGGTTCACTTAAAACCCCTATTGGAGCGTAGCGACGTTGACCACTATAGGATTTGTAGGACAACCATTGATAACCTTCTTGATGATGCAATTGATCATAGCGAACTTGATCCCCAACTTGAAGGTAAAAGGCTACATCCGCATCCTTGGACAACTCGTTCTTAACACCAACAGTTTCCGCAAAGGTGTAAGAACCACTAGCCTCTAGATTTTGAGCTGGACGTTCCGGAAATTCTTGTAGTTGATCGGCAGTCAATGGCATAGAGACATATTGTGGTTGAACTGGCGCTGCATAAACCACATCCCCAAAAGAAGTAGCTGAGTTAGTCTCAACAAGTTCACTTTGAGACGCCAACTGTGGAGTTTCAACTGCCAATTGATCAGCTGCAACTGTCGGACCTGCTCCTAACAATACAGTCCCAAGCGCAATCGAAGCAACACCGATACTGTATTTACGAATAGAATAACGTTGAACTGGATTCCACAAATCTTTGGCTTTCATAACTTGCCTCCTAGCTTCCGAAAGATACCTTAATTATTAATGTTACATAATTGTTACTTTATATTTCAATTATAACAGATAGTTGCAATCCTGTCACGCAATTGTAGGTTTTTTGAAACATTTTTTTATTTTCGAATCAAGCAGCAAAAAAAGAGGCTGGGACAACAGTCCTCACTATAATGATAGAGTCTTTTTATTTGAAAAAATACATCATCTAATGGGGAAACAAAGAAACCAGGCGGAATCCTTGTCTTATCAATGATTTCGCCTGGTTTTTATAATAGAGATAAATAATTAGGGTTCAACCATTAATCTTACTTGGCTTCACGCTCCAAACGTAATTTCCGGTTAGGATTTAGGGTGTTAAAGAGGGCTTCCAGCTTCTCTTCTGTCCAGACATCTGCGGCTGAAACAAAATTGCCATCCGCATCTTTAAAGGATATCGGTTTATCTCCCACAAATTCCTCCTAGTCCACAAATTCAAATTCAAAGTTACCAATTCGAACCAAATCACCATCCCGGGCTCCACGTTCCCGAAGGGCTTCGTCAACACCCATTCCCCGTAACTGCCGGGCAAATTTCATCACCGCTTCATCTCGGTCGAAGTTGGTCATGGTGAAGAGTTTTTCTAATTTGGCTCCAGACAAGATCCAAGTCGCATCATCATCACGGGAAATTTCAAAGGCTGCTTCTTCTTGGTCAAATCCATAATAAGCTTCCTCTTGGTACATCTCATTGCTGTCATACAATAGAAACTCAGGCGTTTTGGCCAAAAGATCGGCACTGGCGTCTAAGACTGGACCGAGGCCTTTTTTACTGATACCAGAAACTGGGAAAATCATTGGCAGTTCATCAAACTCATCGTAGTTGGCCGCTAGTTTTTCCTTGAAAGTCGCCAAATTTTCTTCACTGTCTGGCATATCCATCTTATTGGCTAGAATGATTTGTGGGCGTTCCATCAAACGGAGATTGTAAGATTCCAACTCCTTATTAATGGCCAAATAATCCTCGTAAGGATCACGGCCCTCACTAGCACTCATATCAATCACATGCCAGATCACGCGCGTCCGTTCAATGTGGCGAAGGAACTGGGTTCCAAGACCAACACCTTGACTAGCCCCTTCAATCAAACCAGGCAGGTCGGCGACCGCATAGGAATCCCCACTTGGAGTTTGAACCATTCCTAGATTAGGGACAATGGTAGTAAAGTGGTAGGCCCCAATCTTAGGTTTAGCAGCAGTAATAACTGAGAGCAGGGTCGATTTCCCAACAGATGGGAAGCCAACCAAACCTACATCCGCCAAGATTTTCAATTCCAAAAGCAACTCGCGTTCCTGGCCAGGTTCCCCGTTTTCTGAGATTTCTGGAGCTGGATTACGGGGAGTCGCAAAGCGGATATTCCCACGACCACCACGACCACCTTTAGCAACGACAAACTCTTGATCTTGTTCAATCAAGTCTGCCAAGACTTTACCGGACTCCAGGTCACGCACGGTTGTTCCCGGAGGAACAGCCACATACAGGTCCTCGGCTCCACGCCCGTGCATGCCTTTATTCATCCCTTTTTCACCGGCTTGAGCCTTAAAATGACGGTTATAACGGAAATCCATCAAGGTTCGCAAACCTTCATTAACTTTAAAAATGACGTTGCCACCACGACCTCCGTCACCTCCCCAAGGACCGCCATTAGGGACATACTTTTCGCGGCGAAAGGCAACCATGCCATCGCCACCCTTTCCTGCCTTCACCTTAATTTTGGCAGTATCTAAAAACATACTCATGATTCCAATTCCTCCTACAGGATAAAAAGGGGAGTGGGGTTGAAAAGGTTCCCCGAACCTTTTCAATCCCACCCCCACACAGTTCATTAGGATCGGCTCAGTGCCTAAAGGCAAACCAAAGACTGCCTTCATTTCACTTCTTCATTCCTAGATTAATGCAGAAATAGCCGTCATGAAAATAGCCCCGACTGTCACCAGAACCATAATAATCACAACTAACATGGTTAATTTCTCAAACGGGGACTTCTTACGCTTCCCTGTATCACCAAATGCCATGATAACTCCTTTTTCTACTTCAAATACTCATTTCATTCTATCATGCTTCTAGTTTCAAAACAAGAAGAAACTAAGCATCCAAGCCGATTTCCTCTCGAACAACCGCTGCGATGGTATCCACGTAATAGTCAACTTCTGCATCTGTTGGCGCCTCTGCCATCACTCGTAGGAGTGGCTCTGTTCCACTTGGACGAACCAAGATACGGCCATTGCCAGCCATTTCTTCCTCCATCTTGGCAATAATTGCAGCAATCGCTGGAACTTCCATGGCCTGATCTTTCATCTTGTTATCAACACGGATATTAACCAGTTTTTGAGGATAGATTGTCACTTGGGCCGCTAATTCTGACAAGGTCTTACCAGATTCTTTGAGAATCTTGGTTAGCTGAACTCCGGTCAACTGACCATCTCCAGTTGTATTGTAGTCCATCAACACAACATGGCCTGACTGTTCGCCCCCAAGATTGAAGCCAGAACGACGCATTTCTTCGACAACATAGCGGTCGCCAACAGCAGTCACCGCCTTGTCAATCCCATGGGCATCCAAGGCCTTATGGAAACCTAGGTTAGACATCACTGTTGTCACAATGCTATTTTTAGCCAACTTGCCTTCCTGAGCTAGGGCTTGTCCCAGGATAAACATAATTTTATCCCCATCGACAATTTGTCCTTTCTCATCAACAGCAATCAAGCGATCAGAATCTCCATCAAAGGCCAGTCCTAGATCTGCTCCTTTTTCAAGAACCAATTCTTGGAGTTTCTCAGGATGGGTTGATCCAATATGATCATTAATATTGAGACCATCTGGTTTTTCCCCAATGACACTCAATTGCGCCCCAAGATCCGCAAAGACCTGACGGGCACTGGTAGAGGCCGCTCCGTTGGCGGTATCCAAAGCAACATGTAAGCCTTCTAGAGGGCTACCAGTTGAAACGAGGAATTCTTGGTATTTACGCAGACCTTCCGGGTAGTCCATGACTTGCCCCAAACCTTGGGCACTTGGACGAGGCAATTGGTCTTCTGCTGCATCAAGCAGCTCTTCAATCTCCAATTCTCGTTCATCATCCAACTTAAAACCATCACCACCAAAGAACTTAATCCCATTATCTTGAGCAGGATTGTGGCTGGCTGAAATCATAACACCAGCACTGGCTTTCTCATTCCGAACCAAGTAAGCAACTCCTGGTGTTGCAATCACACCGAGTTTGTAAACCTGGATTCCAACCGAGAGTAGCCCAGCAATCAAGGCATTCTCCAGCATCTCTCCAGAGATCCGTGTG
Source organism: Streptococcus danieliae (assembly GCF_013415245.1). Lineage (GTDB taxonomy): Bacteria > Bacillota > Bacilli > Lactobacillales > Streptococcaceae > Streptococcus > Streptococcus danieliae_A. The sequence continues at coordinate 18,655 of NZ_JACBXX010000087.1, forward strand.
TCGCGTCCGACAAAGACACGAGGCGTTCCCTCTTCATGCTGACTCAACACATAGCCACCAAAACGTCCTAGGCGGAAGGCCAATTCAGGTGTTAATTCCACATTTGCTTCACCACGAACACCATCTGTTCCAAAATATTTTCCCATGATTATTATTTTTTCTCCTCTGTTTTTAATTGAATGCGAATCGAGATTGTCTCTGGCTCAATGACACTTGGAACGACTTCACCACTAACATCAAGAGCCTGGAGACTAACCTCTCCATTGTAATTTTTCGTACGATCCCAGTCATCTGGTAAAACCATCCGGACAGCCGCAATTTGATTCAATAAATCTTCATTGGTTGTCACTGTCACTTCTCTATCCCCATCTGCTAGCTGCACATCCGCACCATTCGGCAGCTGACTAAGGAAACTGGCTAGGTCGATTTTAAAGGTTTTCGATTTCTTGAGTCCAATCGTCCCGCTAATGGTCGCTGGATCCACCTTAGCTGTCACCCCGCTGGTCAAATGTTCCACCGTAACAGGGACTTCGACCAAGCCAGGCGACTCCTTAGTTAAGTCTAAAACAACCCTGAAAGTTCGTGAGGACTCCTGGGTTTCCGTCGACAAAAGGACACGATTGGACGATGACAGATCGATATTAACTTCCGAGGCAAAGCCGGATACGAAATACTTCTCCGAGTCGTAGCGAAGAACTAAGGGAACTCCCTTAAGGGTATTGGTATAGGTTTCTGTCGCGATGTCTCCACTAGTTTTAGCCTGGGTTTGGTATTGACTGGTAGAAGCATAAAAAAACAAAATCAAGGACAAAAAAATCGCTAAGAGACCGTAAATCCAGGAACGATTAGTCTTCATGCTTTCTCCTCCTTAATAATGGCGCCAGGACATCAGGCCGGGCTTCTTGAACGGCAAAGAAGTCTTCCAAAACAGCCCGAAGCTCTGCCGGAGTCACATCGTGGATCAAGTTGCCATTACGGGTGTAAGAAATTTCTCCGGTTTCTTCGGATACCACCACCGTCAAGGCATCACTGGCTTCCGATAATCCCACAGCTGCCCGGTGCCGGGTCCCAAAATTCTTAGGGATTCCACCAGACTCAGACAGGGGCAGGTAGGCCGAAGCCGCTGCAATTTTATTATCTGAAAGAATCACCGCTCCATCATGCAGAGGCGTATTGGGGATAAAAATATTAATCAAGAGTTCCCCACTAATCTGCGAATCGAGGGCAATCCCTGTCGCAATGTATTCTTGAAGCGTCTGGGCCCCTTCAATCGAAATGAGCGCTCCAATCTTTCTGGGACACATATAGGTCACAGCCTTCATCAAGGCATCAATCGTTTTTTCTTCTGAGGTCTGAGTTCGAGTATTAAACAAGTCCAGGGTCCTACCCAAACGCTCCAAGCCCGAACGAATTTCTGGCACAAAAATAACCACCGCCGCAATAACCCCGTAGGTGACAACTTGATTCATCAGCCAGGCAACTGTTGTTAAGCCAACCAAATTGGCCAAAATTTGCAGGGCCACAAACAGCAAAACACCGCGAACCAAGGTCATAATCTTGGTACCAGCTAGGGCCTTAATGGCAAAGTACAGCGCAATGGCAACCAAGGCAATGTCTAAGATTTGGATGAGGACCGCCCAGGGACTGGAAAAAAAACTTTGCCAGTATTGGGGATCCCCTAAATATCTAAAATTCATACCCGAACGTTCTCCACTTCTTTTCTCAATCGGCTCATTAACTTTACAATTATACCACGATTAGAGACCAGAACCAAGACTAGGAGCTGCCTCTTCTTGCCACTTTTATGATAAAATCCCGACTTTATCACCTAAAAATAGACAAAGACCAGCTAACCCCTTGTGCCCCAAGGGATTTGGCTAGTCTTTTTTCTTATTTGGGTGTTGTATATGGAGCCTTAGCGTAGTTTTTT
>NZ_JACBXX010000107.1 GCF_013415245.1 Streptococcus danieliae
AATAGAGGTTCTAGAGGACTATTTGCCATGGTCTGAAATCATACAGAAGAATTGTCAATAAAAAAGGTTCCCGAGTCAATCAACTCTGGAACCTTTTTCATATACTTGGTTATAGCGCGCTTACTAACGATTAAACAGGGGATTATACTTAGCTTCAGATGATAAACAACCATAGTCTTTTTGCAGAAGTCTCCACAAACGCTTGATACGACGGTATTTTTTAGCTTCTTCACCAGAATAGCGGTTCAGTT
>NZ_JACBXX010000009.1 GCF_013415245.1 Streptococcus danieliae
TGCGTCTATGATAAGTAGCGTAGTCTTTATTTCTAAGAGCTAATCTCAATTCAGTTTCTTGTTGTTTATCTAATTTCAATTTCATACAATCTATTATAATTCAAAATTCGATTTTTATTTAGTATCAGTAAGGTTTAACTCCTCGAATAGATTGTCTAAAATCATCCATCCATAAGACTTATCTGGTTCATGCATAGGAGCCAGAAGATCATAGGAGATTTTTAATACTTTTGGATCGGTCAGTAGACCTT
>NZ_JACBXX010000103.1 GCF_013415245.1 Streptococcus danieliae
TCTTCTAAAACTTTCTTAAAAGTCTCCTCATACTTGAGAGCGTAGTCTATCGCACTGCCCAATTTGGAACCAGGTAGGACAGCTTGCTGGCGACACCAATCAAAGAACTCTTCCATTAAGGGGCTTATACTCATTCAAATTCAAAATCTGAAAAAATCCATTCTCTATGGACAATAGATTTAAGGTCAGACCAATGCAAACTTTGAATCACTTCTTGTAGTTTATCAATCACGTCCTCAAGTGTTTGACA
>NZ_JACBXX010000246.1 GCF_013415245.1 Streptococcus danieliae
GCTATTATTCAACTTCTTGAGTATCTTAACGATGGCTACGAATGGATAGTGGATATTGACTTGGAAAAGTTCTTCGATACAGTTCCACAAGATAGGCTGATGTCCTTAGTACACAACATTATCCAAGGCGGGAATTTGTCACCTCTCTTGTCTAATATCATGCTCAATGAACTAGATAAGGAGTTGGAAAAACGAGGTCTTCGTTTTGTTCGCTACGCAGATGACTGCGTCATCAAAGTTGGTAGTGAAG
>NZ_JACBXX010000008.1 GCF_013415245.1 Streptococcus danieliae
AACCTTAAAATCCATTGTGAATAGAGAATGGACAAGGTCCTTTCTAGATACGTAGTGGTTTTATATTGTTGTATTTCAAAACTAAGCATCCATTATTTTTCAACTTTTGATTTTAAATGAGTATGAATTCCTGAAGTCTGTAAAATCAAATGCAGATTATAATTTGGTTCAAGTGCTGAAATTATTGGTTTTTCAACGTATTCTGAATCCAGATAGTAAACTAGCCACTTATTCTTCTCAAGTAGACTTA
>NZ_JACBXX010000007.1 GCF_013415245.1 Streptococcus danieliae
AACCTTAAAATCCATTGTGAATAGAGAATGGACAAGGTCCTTTCTAGATACGTAGTGGTTTTATATTGTTGTATTTCAAAACTAAGCATCCATTATTTTTCAACTTTTGATTTTAAATGAGTATTAATCGTTCAATCCGTGTCGTTAGGTCAATGCTCCACTTCCTCGTCGTTAGTCGCTTCAGCTTGCGCTTAAAACTCTGTACACTATCTTGATGGGGACGGCATTTCCAGCCTTTCGGAGATTTCCA
>NZ_JACBXX010000006.1 GCF_013415245.1 Streptococcus danieliae
ACCTTAAAATCCATTGTGAATAGAGAATGGACAAGGTCCTTTCTAGATACGTAGTGGTTTTATATTGTTGTATTTCAAAACTAAGCATCCATTATTTTTCAACTTTTGATTTTAAATGAGTATAAGATGTCCCTCAGACACCGAAACAAGAAAGGAATACGCACATGTCAGAATTGCTAGATAAGATATTATCTCGGAACAATATGCTTGAAGCCTATCATCAGGTAAAAAGAAACAAGGGTTCTTCGC
>NZ_JACBXX010000005.1 GCF_013415245.1 Streptococcus danieliae
TATCCCTTCCTCTCCCCGCTACCTCACGATAGTCAGGCTTGGGAGTCGCTATTGGGTTCACCGGTAGCAGGTGCCCACAGAGGACTTGCACCTCAGATATACGACATGCCCGTCGTACTGAAAAAGAGACTGGGACAAAAGTCTAGCCTCATTGACTTTGGCTACCAAAATGCCTTTGACGCAGTAGCGGATTGCCCTCTTCATTCGCTTTTCAAGCTCGGAAGAGAGCCTAATCAGCCAATAACGAAA
>NZ_JACBXX010000004.1 GCF_013415245.1 Streptococcus danieliae
TCAAGCGAGGGCAAGTCTTACAACAAGTGAGAAAAGGACTCTTTAAATATGTCTATTCAGCCGATGTCGCTCAAGCTAATTACGAGAAAAATCGTAAACGATCTGTTAAAAAACTGATTCTTACTAATACTAAATAAAAATCGAATTTTGAATTATAATAGATTGTATGAAATTGAAATTAGATAAACAACAAGAAACTGAATTGAGATTAGCTCTTAGAAATAAAGACTACGCTACTTATCATAGAC
>NZ_JACBXX010000003.1 GCF_013415245.1 Streptococcus danieliae
GCTATCATTAGCCTTGGCCAATTAGCCTAACAGCTCCAAACCTATTATCAAATGAAATCAGACAACTCATCAGAATGAGTTGTAGTACTTATCTAGCAGATAGGATGGGTGGCTAACTTCATTTTAATACTAAATAAAAATCGAATTTTGAATTATAATAGATTGTATGAAATTGAAATTAGATAAACAACAAGAAACTGAATTGAGATTAGCTCTTAGAAATAAAGACTACGCTACTTATCAATCC
>NZ_JACBXX010000081.1 GCF_013415245.1 Streptococcus danieliae
GTCGGATTTTCGCACAACGAAAAGTTGATGTGGAACCTGTCTTTGGACAGATAAAGGCTTGTTTAGGTTACAAACGTTGTAATCTACGAGGAAAACGACAAGTAAAAATTGACATGGGATTGGTTCTCATGGCCAATAACCTCCTCAAATATGGGAAGAGGAGTACCTAAAAAGAAAAGGAGAGACTCATTTTAACGAATGAATCTCTCCTTTTTATACTTTACGGGACTTTTTGTCCCAAACTCTTTTTTCTTCCTTCTCTTAACGGACTTGAAGGACTTGTGGTATATAGTAGGAGGGAGGAGGTGTGTATGAAAAATCAACAGCAAAGGATTGTCCTTGGGACTCTCTATGGAATTCTATCGGGTATTGTCTGGGGTCTCTGCGGGATCATTGGTCAATACTTTTTTTCACATTATTCAGTGGAAACGGGCTGGATTACCTCCATGCGTCTTTTGGTTGGTGGTTTGACCTTACTGACCCTGGCTGTTATTCAAGATCCGAGTGGCTTTTGGAAGCTGTGGCAGGAACCACGGTACTTGCCTCGTTTTTGTGCCTACACCATCTTGGGTCTGTTTTCAGTCCAATTTTTCTTTTACCTCAGTATTCAATATTCCAATGCGGCGACAGCCACCATTTTGCAGTTTACGGCGCCGATTTTCATTTTGCTTTACACAGCCTTGTGGAAAAAACATCCAGTTTCTAAGAAGTCGATTCTTTATGTTGTCCTCACCATGCTGGGGGTGACCTTGTTGGTTAGTGAGGGGGATTTGAGTCAGCTTTCGATTAGTCCCATGGCCTTGGTGGCGGGACTCCTAAGTGCGCTGGGGATTTTGTTTAATACTACCTTGCCGACCCATTTTATGAACCGCTTTGGATCGCTTTACACCTTGGGTTGGGGTTTCCTGGTGGCAGGCATTTTTTCCAATTTTCTCTACCCTGTCTGGAAGCTGACCTTCCAAGTCGATGCCGTGAGTTTGTCGATCTCGGCCATCATTGCCTTTTTTGGGACCGCCTTTGCCTTTTGGATTCTCTTGCAGGCGCTCAAATTGGTGTCGCCCTTAGTGATTTCGGTGGTTGGTGCCAGTGAACCCCTGGCTTCAATCTTGCTTAGCCTAGCCTTTTTAGGCTTGGAGCCTCATTGGTCGCTGTTTTTGGCTTCTGTCTTGATTTTACCGTCTATGATTTTACTTTCGATAGAAGAGGAAAAAATTTAAAGAGGAGAAGCTCTGTTAGCAGGATTTGGGAGTTATAAATGGATAGTGCACAATTAATGGACCGGGTAGATGCAGCCTCCTTTCGGATGATTACCCTCCTCTTGCAGGAGGGAGGACCGCTACCCTTGGGAGAGATTCAGGCGCGCACAGGCTTGTCTCGCAAGACTTTTTTAAAATATTTGGATGAGTTTAATGAGCTTCTAGACCAAGAAGGGCTTGGGGCTCAGCTAAGTTTGGAGGGGGAGGTCTTGCGTTTACAGGCGGGGAGGAGCTTTCAGCTGGCGGCTTTACTGGGAATCCTTTTGCGGCGCTCCTTACGTTTTCGGATTTTGGAGGCTATCTGGTCCCAGCAGGTCTTTAGTATCCAATCTTTGGCCACACGTTTTCAGATTAGTGAGGCGACCTTGAACCGCCAACTCCTGGGACTCAACCAGCTCTTGGAAGAGTTTGGCCTTGTGATTCAGAATGGGCGCTTGCGGGGTAGCGAATTGCAAATTCGCTACCTGGCTTTCCGGTTGTTACAGGAGATTAGCCTGCCAGCAGATGTTCTGAATCTCCAGCATCAGGCCGCTTTTGTAGAGTTTCAGACGGCCTTACAGGGGTTAACTCAGAAGGATCTGGGCTTGGACCTGGCCCTGTGGTGGTCGCTGGCTCAGATGCGCCAACGCTTTCAGTATGGAGAGTCGGAATTTTTGGGGCTTTACCAGGAGCATCCAACTTTTCAACAATTGAAACAGTGCTTGCTTCCTTTGGATATGGAGGAGCGGGAGTTAAAACTCTTATTTGCCTTCCTGGTCGGTCAAGGTCTTTTGTCCAGTCGGGAGATGGAGCGGGTGTTAGCCTTTGGAGGTCCCATTCAGGACAAGGTGACCGAATTGTTACAGGCTTTAAAAGAGTTGGGGGTGTCGCCCCAAGGGCCAGGGCCTATTCTGGATGAATTGGGGCGGTTGGCCAGTCAGGTTTATTTCTTTAAAGGGGGGGTGGCTACTGGGGATGGTGAGCGGAAGCTTCAGTCCTATATCCAGCTCCAACCCCAGTCTTGGCTGATGGTTGACGTGGCGGGTTCCTTGGCTCTGCGCTTGGTCGCTGGCGAGGATAGCCGCTTTCTAGCCTTTGAGTGGGATTTTATCCAAATTTTGGACTACCTGGGTGATTTGAAGCAGGTGCCCCAGCGTGTGGCAGTTGATTCCCACCGGTCAGCCCTGGTTTTGGCCCGGATGGTGCGGACCCTCAAGCAGTACTTGCAGCACAATCGCTTGATTGAGGTGGAAGCCTATCAGGAGGGAATGGACTATAGCCTGGTGGTGACTGATGCAGCCTGGCGGACCTATTCTTACCAGACCACCTATCTTCTACAAAACGATTTATTGGGCTATGACCTGGAGATGATCCGGGAGCTCCTTCAAACTGATAGGATTTTGTGAAATAATCACAAAATCCTATCAGTTTTTTTAAAATCATAAAAAAAGTTGATAGGATAAGAATGAAAGCGTTTGATATACTAAAGGTAGATTAAAAATCTTAGGAGGTCTATCATGGCAGAAACGTACATTATGGCGATTGACCAGGGGACGACGAGTTCACGGGCGATTCTCTTTAATAAAAAGGGAGAAAAGGTTGCGAGTAGTCAGAAGGAATTTACGCAGATTTTCCCAGAGGCTGGCTGGGTAGAGCATAATGCCAACGAGATTTGGACATCCGTACAATCCGTCATTGCGGGGGCTTTTATTGAGAGTGGTGTTAAACCAAGTCAGGTAGCAGCCATCGGGATTACCAACCAGCGGGAAACAACGGTGGTCTGGGACAAGGAAACAGGGCTTCCAATCTATAATGCCATTGTTTGGCAGTCTCGGCAAACAGCTCCGCTAGCGGAACAGTTGAAGCAGGATGGTTATACAGAGCTCTTCCATAAGAAGACTGGTTTGGTGATTGATGCCTACTTCTCTGCGACCAAGGTTCGTTGGATTTTGGATCAGGTTCCTGGTGCGCAAGAACGGGCTGAAAAGGGCGAATTGCTCTTTGGAACCATCGATACTTGGTTGGTCTGGAAGTTGACAGATGGAGCTTCGCATGTGACCGACTACTCCAATGCGGCACGGACCATGCTCTACAATATTGAAACCTTAGAGTGGGATGATGAGATTCTCGAAATCTTGAATATTCCGAAAACCATGCTGCCAGAAGTTCGTTCCAACTCTGAAATTTATGGTAAAACAGCACCCTTCCATTTTTATGGTGGTGAGGTGCCTATTTCAGGGATGGCTGGAGACCAGCAAGCAGCCCTCTTTGGCCAATTAGCCTTTGAACCAGGTATGGTTAAAAATACCTACGGAACGGGCTCCTTCATTATCATGAATACAGGCGAAAAAATGCAGCTGTCGCAAAATAATCTTTTGACAACAATTGCTTATGGAATTAATGACAAGGTTTATTATGCCTTGGAAGGATCGATCTTTATTGCAGGATCGGCGATTCAATGGTTGCGGGATGGCTTGCGGATGATTGAAGCTTCACCAGAGTCTGAGACCCTAGCCTTGGCTTCAAAAAGCAATGATGAAGTTTATGTGGTGCCAGCCTTTACCGGTCTCGGAGCACCTTACTGGGATCAAAATGCCCGTGGTTCGGTCTTTGGCTTAACCCGTGGAACCAGCAAGGAAGACTTTATCAAGGCGACCCTACAATCCATCGCCTACCAGGTTCGGGACATTATTGATACCATGCAAGTGGATGCTGCAACAGCCATTCAATTGCTTAAGGTCGATGGTGGGGCAGCCATGAACAATTTCTTGATGCAATTCCAAGCAGATATCTTGGGCATCGAGATTGCGCGTGCCAAGAACCTTGAAACCACAGCCTTGGGAGCAGCCTTCTTGGCCGGTTTGGCAGTTGGTTATTGGCAAGATTTAGAAGAATTAAAAACCTTAAATGAGACTGGTCAACTCTTCGAGCCATCCATGAACGAAGCGCGTAAGGAACAACTCTACAAGGGTTGGAAAAAAGCGGTTAAAGCGACGCGCGTGTTCGCAGAAGAGGACTAGGAGTGTATCAGTCATGGAAAGGGACCAGCCCATGAATTATTTGTGGGGCTGGTAGTTGATTTCTGGAATCAACTCTGCTGTAGAGAGTGTTAGATAAGGATAGGTAATAACGATGGAATTTTCAAAACGAACCCGTACACGGGCATTGGAAAAAATGCAGGAACAAACGCTGGATCTTCTCATCATTGGTGGGGGAATTACTGGGGCTGGGCTAGCCTTGCAGGCAGCCGCATCTGGCTTGGATACCGGTTTGATTGAAATGCAGGATTTTGCGGAAGGAACTTCAAGCCGCTCGACCAAACTGGTTCACGGGGGACTTCGCTACCTCAAGCAATTTGATGTGGAGGTTGTTTCGGACACCGTTAGTGAGCGGGCAGTGGTGCAACGCATCGCTCCTCACATTCCCAAACCAGATCCAATGTTGTTACCGGTTTATGATGAACCGGGGGCAACCTTTAATCTGTTCCGCTTGAAAGTGGCCATGGATCTCTATGACCTCTTGGCGGGGGTTAATGGTTCGTCTGTTGCTAACCAAGTCTTGAGTCGGGAGCAGGTCTTGGAAAGAGAACCGGACTTGCGAAAAGAAGGTTTGGTTGGTGGTGGAGTCTATCTGGACTTCCGCAACAATGATGCTCGCTTGGTGATTGAAAACCTCAAACGGGCCAATCAAGATGGAGCTTATTTGGCCAGTCATGTGAAGGCTGAAGGTTTCCTTTTTGAGGGAGATAAGATTGTCGGTGTTCAGGCGCGAGATCTGTTAACCGATCAAACCCTTGAAATTCGGGCTCGTTTGGTTATTAATACAACTGGTCCTTGGTCTGACCAAGTCCGCAATCTCAGCAATCCTGATCAAGCCTTTAGCCTCATGCGGCCAACCAAGGGGGTTCACTTGGTGGTGGATTCCAGCCGTCTTAAAGTGAGCCAGCCTGTTTATTTTGACTCTGGTTTGGCCGATGGTCGGATGATTTTTGTCCTTCCTCGTGAAAATAAAACCTATTTCGGAACAACTGATACAGACTATCAAGGAGATCTGGCTCACCCTCGTGTGGAACAGGAAGATGTGGACTACCTCTTGGAGATTGTCAACCATCGTTTCCCTGAAGCTCACTTGACCGTTGCGGATATTGAAAGTGGTTGGGCTGGTCTACGGCCGCTGATTGCGGGCAACAATGCCTCTGACTATAATGGTGGGGATAATGGTTCGCTTAGCGATGCTAGCTTTGAGCAGTTGATTGATGCTGTTCAAGCTTATCTTGCCAAAGAAAAAACACGGGAAGATGTGGAGCATGTCTTGAGCAAGATGGAATCTTCAACTTCTGAGAAGAGTTTGGATCCGTCTGCGGTTTCACGTGGTTCCAGTCTAGAGCGGGATCCAAATGGCTTGTTGACCTTGGCGGGTGGTAAGATTACAGACTACCGCAAGATGGCTGAGGGGGCAATGGAATTGATTCTGCAAATTTTGGCGGAGGAATTCCAGCGGAGCTTGACCTTGGTGCATTCGAAGACTTACCCAGTATCGGGTGGTGAATTGAATCCACACAATGTGGAAGCAGAATTGGAAGTCTTTGCTCAATTGGGAGTTGCGCGTGGTTTGGATAAGGATGAGGCTAAATATTTGGCCAACCTTTATGGATCCAATGCTCCTAAGGTGTATGCCTTGGCACAAACAGTGGAAGCAGCACCAGGCTTGAGCTTGGCGGATACGCTATCCCTGCATTATGCCATGCAAAGTGAATTGGCCTTGAGCCCGGTTGACTTCTTGCTTCGTCGGACTAACTACATGCTCTTCAAGCGAGAGCAGGTGGACGGTATCAAGGATGCTGTAGTGGAAGAAATGGCTCGCTACTATGAGTGGAGTTCAGAAGAAAAGGCGACTTACCAAGCGGAATTGGAAGCTAGCCTAGCAGAAAATGATTTGGTCTCTTTGAAGGCCTAAGGCTCAGTGAATTTTAAATGCTGCGAGTATTTGGATTATCATCTTAATTCGGTATAAGGAGAAAGTAATGTCGAATGAATTTTTAGGAGAATTTTTAGGAACAGCCCTTCTCATTCTTTTGGGGAATGGAGTTGTAGCCGGCGTGGTGCTTCCGAAAACGAAAAACCATAATGCAGGCTGGATCGTTATCACAGCTGGTTGGGGTCTAGCGGTAGGCATTGCGGCCTTTGCGGTTGGTAGCCTGTCACCGGCCCACCTCAACCCAGCCGTATCCTTGGCCATGGCCATGAGTGGCTCGCTACCATGGGCTTCCTTTGGTAGCTATGTACTAGCCCAATTCTTGGGAGCTATGTTTGGTCAGATTCTTGTTTGGCTCATGTACAAGCCCCACTACGATATTGCTGAAAACCCAGCAGATATCTTGGGCACTTTTTCAACCGGTCCAGCCCTCCGGGATAATGTTTCCAACCTGGTTTCTGAGATCTTGGGCACCTTTGTCCTCGTCTTGACCCTCTTGGCGATGGGAACTGCCAATATTGCTGCAGGTGTTTCAACCCTAGCTGTATCCGCTTTGATCATCGGGATTGGTTTGTCCCTTGGTGGAACAACCGGCTATGCCATCAACCCAGCCCGTGACCTGGGGCCACGTTTGATGCACTCCATCCTACCAATTGCTCACAAGGGAGATGGTGACTGGTCCTATGCTTGGATTCCAGTCGTTGGCCCCCTCCTTGGTGCAGCCCTAGCGGTTCTTGTTTACGGACTTTATTAAGACTGTATAGCGGTTGGCTAAGCCAGCCGCTTTTTGTGTTATTATAAGATTATGAAAAAAATCTTGCGAAAGAAGGGCCTGGACCTTCTCAAACAGCAGTCCCCAGAGAGAAAAGCACTAGCCGATCAGCGTTTGCTGGAACAGTTCTTGGCTTCACCAGCCTATGGCCAGGCAGAGGTGCTGGCCAGCTATCTGTCCTTGGCTCATGAAGTCAATACCCAAGCCCTGCTGGAGCAGGCTCGCTTGGATGGGAAGCGACTCCTGGTTCCCAAAGTTGTTAAGCCCGGTCAGATGGCTTTTGTTGACTATGATCCAGAGCGACTCCAGCCGGGAGCCTATGGGATCTTAGAGCCGACCAATGATCCAGACCCTCGACTGACTTTGGCAGACATTGACCTGATCCATGTGCCTGGCCTGGTCTTTAATCGAGCAGGCTACCGGATTGGCTATGGCGGGGGTTACTATGACCGGATTCTTACCCATTTTCCTGGCTGGACCCTAGCGACCATTTATGCAGTCCAATTGGCAGATTTTATTCCCCAAGCCCATGATCAAGCTGTAAAGGAGCTCCTTATCGATGATGTCTCAACTCAAATATAGCCCTGTCACCCATTTGTTTGTGGCGCTCAACTGCCTGGTGTTCCTTCTCATGTATGTGGTCTCCGGTGGTGTTGTAGAGGATGTCCGGCTACTGATTCAGTTTGGAGCCCTTTATCCACCCCTGATTCAGTGGGATTTGGGTCAGTCCTACCGGCTTTTTTCAGCCATTTTTGTACATATTGGCTTTATGCACTTTTTCGCCAATACCCTGACCATCTATTTCTTGGGCCAGCAAATCGAACGCCTGTACGGCTCTGTTCGCTTTTTCTGGATTTACCTTTTAACCGGTCTGATGGGGAATCTTTTCTGCCTGGTTTTTAGCCCGGATGCGATTGTGGCTGGCTCTTCAACCTCCATTTTTGGTCTGTTTACCATCTTGGTGGTCTTACGCTGGTTGCCCAATCCCTACCTCCAATACCTGGGCCAGTCCTACCTACCGCTTTTGCTCATGAATCTGGTCTTTAGTCTAGCCCCAGGAGTTAGTCTAGCGGGTCATTTAGGAGGATTGGTGGGAGGAGCCTGTCTGGCCCTAGTCCTCCCCCTAGCTCCTTACGGTTTGGTCTATGGCCGTCAAGGCCAAGTCTTAGGAGCCGGACTCTATCTAGGACTAGCCCTATTGTTTTTATCCTCTGTTTTATCATGAAAAAGACGAGTCTCCTTGTTGGGAGAGCTCGTCTTTTTCCATGGTATTATTTTAATTTTTTAGCTGGGGCAGGGCGATCTGCCTTTTCTAATTTTTTACCGAGGTCAATGATGTATTGTTTGAGGTCATCTTTGACTTGTGGGTGGCGGAGGGCATATTCAATTGAGGTTTTCATGTAGCCATATTTGTCCCCAACATCGTAGCGTTTGCCCTTGAATTCACGGGCAAATACACGCTGGGTTTTGTTGAGGATGTCGATGGCATCGGTTAATTGAATTTCGTTACCGGCTCCTGGTGCTTGGTTTTCCAGAATGTTGAAAATTTCCGGAGTCAAGAGGTAGCGACCAATGATCGCAAGATCACTTGGAGCATCTTCTGGAGCTGGTTTTTCTACAAAGGTTTCCACAGAGTAAAGACCATTTGTTCCTTTGCCTTGGGGAGCGATGACTCCGTAGGCAGAAACTTCGTCATGGGGTACCTGCATGACAGCGATGGTTGAAGCATGGGTTTTGTCATAGTCATCCATGAGTTGGCGTGTGAGCGGAACCTTGTCTTCCATGAGGTCATCCCCCAACATGACCACAAACGGTTCATTTCCGATAAAAGCCTTGGCTTGAAGAACTGCGTCTCCTAGTCCACGTGGATGGCTTTGGCGGATGAAGTGGAGGCGGATACCGGTTGTTTCATCGACTAGTTTGAGGAGTTCGGATTTACCTTTTTCTTTTAAATTGTATTCCAATTCAAAGTTTGAATCGAAGTGGTCTTCGATGGAACGTTTGGCTTTACCGGTTACCACCAAGATTTCTTCAATCCCTGATTGGAGGGCTTCTTCGACGATAAATTGAATGGTTGGTTTGTCGACAATCGGCAACATCTCTTTAGCGAGGGCCTTGGTAGCTGGGAGGAAACGAGTTCCGAGACCGGCTGCGGGGATAACGGCTTTTCTGACTTTTTTGTTCATACTTAACTCCATTCGTTTTCTTCTTTAAATTCATTGGTCATCATGTCTTGGATGGCCTCTTTGATGGGACGATTTTCGTAGATTACCTGGTAGATGCCCTGGGTAATTGGCATATAGACTCCGAGCTCTTGGGCTAGTTCGTAGGCAGCCTTGGTTGTGGACAGGCCTTCGATGACCATACCCATGGCAGCTTCGATGGATTCCAGGTCTTGGCCTTGGCCGAGGGCATAACCAGCTCGCCAGTTGCGGGAATGCTTGGAGGTTCCTGTAACAATGAGGTCGCCGACTCCGGAGAGGCCGCTGTAGGTTAGTGGGTCTGCTCCCATGCGGACCCCTAGGCGGGTAATTTCAGCCAGGCCACGGGTGATGATGGCGGCCTTGGCATTGTCGCCATAGCCGAGGCCTGCTAGGATGCCGGCTCCGACTGCGATGATGTTTTTCAGGGCACCTGCGGTTTCAACCCCAATGACATCGGTGTTGCTGTAGAGACGGAAGTAGGCGTTACTAAAGAGCTCTTGGGCGTAGCGGGCCTGTTCCAGATCCTTGGAGGCTGCGGTAATCAGGGTGATATCGCGGACAATAGCTTCTTCAGCATGGCTGGGTCCAGATACAACAATGATATCAGAGCGGAGATGTTCGGGAATTTCTTCCTCTAGGATGGTAGACAGTCGTTGATGACTGTTTGGTTCCAGTCCTTTGGAGGCATGGAGCACCCGTACCGGATGATCCAGTACCTGGGCAACTTGTTGGGCGACTAGTCGTGTGACCTTGGTTGGGACTACAAAGAGAATCGCATCGGTATTCGTGAGGGCCTGCTTGAGATCGGTGTAGGCCTGGATGGTTTCCGAGAGGCGGACATCCTTGAAGTAGCGCTGGTTGGTATGCTCTTGGTTAATCTCCTGGACTTGCTCAGACAGGTGGCCCCAGAGGCGCACCTCGTGGCCATTGTCATCTAGGACTTGGGCCAGGGCGGTTCCCCATGACCCGGGTCCGAGGATTGTGATAATTTGTTTTTGCATAGTCGTTCCTTTATCAGGTATTCGTTTTCAATTTTACCAAAAAAAAAGTTAAAATTAAAGGAAAATGATGGATTGTTCGGCCTATCCGAATAGGCCTTGCGGACTTTTGGCCAATCTTGGAGTAGATTTCAACGGCTCTCTCCATAATATTTTAGGAAAAGGTTCGTGTTTCTCCCTTATTTGGCGGAGGTGGCTGGCTTGAATTCTCGGATTTGGGTGATATAATGGTACAGTTGTTAGTCAAAAAAAGGAGGAAATTATGCTGAAACAGGCGTTAAAGCCCTATAAGTGGTATGCACTGGGTTCTTTGCTTATGGTGATTGTGATTGTATCCAGTTCACTGCTGCAACCCAGCTATTTAAGTGATGTCTTAGCTGCTGTGCTCGAGAATGATCGGGCTAAGATTGCTTCGATGGGTGTCTGGTTGCTTGTGATTGCAGGGGCTGGTTTGCTAGCCGGTGTGATCAATACGATTCTGGCTGCTAAGATTGCTCAGGGAGTGTCGGCAGATTTGCGGGAAGCTCTTTTCCGTAAAATTCAAACCTTCTCCTATGCCAATATTGAAGAGTTTAATGCTGGAAATCTGGTTGTCCGGATGACCAACGATGTGACCCAGGTTCAGAATCTGATGATGATGCTCTTTCAGGTCTTGCTCCGTTTGCCGATTCTTTTTGTTGGAGCCTTTGTCCTAGCTGTGCGGACTCTGCCCAGTCTCTGGTGGGTTTTGGTTTTAATGGTGCTTGGAATTGGTAGCGTAATGGCGATCATTATGGGGCGACTGGGACCTCGTTTTGGGCTGTTCCAGACTTTAATGGATAAGATCAATGCCATCGCCAAGGAGAATCTTCGAGGCGTTCGGGTGGTGAAATCTTTTGTTCAAGAAAAAGCCCAGTATGCCAAGTTTAAAGGAGTTTCCAATGAGCTTTTGGATTTGAACCTCTTCATCGGTTATGGCTTCTCGATTATGATGCCAGCTGTGACCTTTATTGCCTATATGGCGACCTTCCTGGCCATCTACATGGTTTCCCAACTTGTGGAAACAGATCCTGAGGCGATTGGGAATATCGCTTCCTTTATGACCTATATGATGCAGATTATGTTCTCCATCATTATGGTGAGTTTTATGGGAATGCAGGCTAGCCGGGCCTTTATTTCCTTAAATCGGATGAAGGAAGTCTTGGATACCGAACCAGCCATGTCCTTTAAGGATGGTGAGACAGAGGAGCTGGAGGGAAGTCTGGTCTTTGATCATGTAACCTTTACCTATCCTCATGACAGTGAGCCGACCTTGAAAGATGTCAGTTTTGAAGTGCAGCCCGGTCAAATGATCGGGGTTGTGGGGGCAACCGGAGCTGGGAAGTCCACCCTGGCCCAACTGATTCCCCGACTCTTTGATCCCCAGGAGGGGAGTGTTTCGATCGGCGGTCGTAACTTGAAAGATGTCAGCCAGGAGACCCTCCGCCAATCCGTGTCGATTGTCTTGCAAAAAGCCATCCTTTTTAGTGGAACGATCGCAGACAATCTCCGTCAAGGAAAGGCTGGAGCCGATCTGGAAGCTTTGCAGCGCGCCGCTTCGATTGCCCAAGCCAAGGAATTTATTGACCGCATGGATGACAGTTATGAAAGCCAGGTCGAAGAGCGGGGGAACAACTTCTCTGGTGGTCAGAAGCAGCGGATGAGCATTGCCCGTGGTGTTATTGGGAATCCTAAGATTCTCGTTTTGGATGATTCGACTTCTGCTTTGGATGCAAAATCCGAGAAGCTGGTTCAGGAAGCCTTGAATAAGGACTTAAAAGGGACCACGACAGTAATCATTGCCCAGAAAATCTCCTCTGTTGTCAAGGCAGACAAGATTCTGGTGCTGGATGAGGGACGTCTGATTGGTCAAGGAACACACGCGGAATTGGTAGCGACAAATGACGTCTACCGAGAAATCTATGAAACTCAAAAAGGAAAGGAGAACTAGGATGAAAACAGCACGCTTTTTTTGGTTCTATTTTAAACGCTACAAGCTATCCTTTCTATTCATTTTCTTAGCTATCGTGGTCTCAACCTATCTACAAGTGCAGGCTCCAGTTTATCTGGGAAAGGCTTTGACAGAGTTGGGAACCTGGGTCCAGGAGTATTTCCAAGCCAAGGCCATTAGTGATGCGACTGGTGCGGATCTGGTCAAACCAAGCATGGATGCCTTTGGGGCGGTTATGTGGAATCTCTTTTTGACCTACCTCTTTACGGTGGTGTCGATGTTGGTTTACACCCTGCTCTTCACCCGGATTGTAGCCCATTCTACCAACCGGATGCGGAAGGGCTTGTTTGGGAAATTGGAGCGTTTGACGGTGGCCTTCTTTGACCGGAATAAGGATGGTGACATTTTGTCACGCTTTACATCGGATTTGGACAATATTCAAAACTCCTTTAACCAAAGCTTGACCCAGGTGGTTTCAAACGTTGCCTTGTATGTTGGCTTGGTCTGGATGATGTTTGTTCAGAACCAACGCTTAGCCTGGGTTACCGTAGCTTCTACCCCCGTAGCCCTTCTTCTATTGGTCTTTATTGTCCGTATGGCCCGCAAATATACGAATTTGCAGCAGGCTGAGGTAAGTAAGCTCAATGCTTATATGGATGAGAAAATTTCTGGGCAGAAGGCGATTATTGTGCAAGGGGTTCAGGAAGAAACCATTGCGGGCTTTATGGACTTGAATGAACGGGTGCGGAAGGCCACTTTTAAGGGGCGACTTTTTGCAGGAATGCTGTTCCCGGTGATGAATGGGATGAGCTTGATCAATACGGCTATTGTCATCTTTGTGGGCTCGACGCTCCTCCTGAATGATTCATCGATGACGACAGCAGCCGCTCTGGGCTTGGTTGTGACCTTCGTACAGTATTCGCAACAATATTATCAGCCCATCATGCAGGTGGCTTCAAGCTGGGCAGAATTGCAATTGGCCTTTACAGGAGCTGGTCGGATCCAAGAAATGTTTGACCAAGAAGAAGAGATTCGTCCTGTCCAAGCGCCTCACTTTACCGAGTTACGAGATGGAGTTGCGATTGAAGGGATTGACTTTGGTTACCTACCAGGTCAAAAAGTTCTGAAAAATGTCAGTATCTCTGCCCCGAAAGGGAAAATGGTTGCGGTAGTTGGACCGACAGGATCTGGTAAGACCACCATTATGAACCTGATCAACCGTTTCTACGATGTTGACGCGGGGGCTATCAAATTTGATGGTCGCGATATTCGGGACTATGACCTGGATAGCCTGCGGCAAAATGTCGGGATTGTCCTGCAGGAGTCCGTTCTCTTCAGTGGTACCATCCGCGACAATATTCGCTTTGGGGTTCCCGATGCGAGCCATGAGCTGGTGGAGGCTGCTGCCAAGGCAACGCATATTCATGATTTCATCATGAGTTTACCAGAGGGTTATGATACCTTGGTGGATGATGAGCAAAATGTCTTCTCAACTGGACAAAAACAATTGATTTCCATTGCTCGGACCTTGATGACCGATCCTCAGGTTCTCATCTTGGATGAGGCAACTTCCAACGTTGATACCGTAACGGAAGCTAAAATCCAAAGTGCCATGGAAGCCATCGTGGCTGGTCGGACCAGCTTTGTCATTGCCCACCGTCTCAAGACCATCTTGAATGCGGATGAAATTATTGTGCTCAAAGATGGTCAAGTCATCGAACGAGGCAACCATCAAGCCTTGCTCGCCCAAGATGGCTTCTATGCAGGTCTTTATAAGAATCAATTCGTATTTGAATAATCAGGATTTAGTAGATTTTAGATCTAGGTTCCAGCAACCTAGATCTTTTTTGTTGGCCTTTCGAATAAATAAGTAGGAGGAAGGCTATGTTTTCGAAAAAGCACTATCGGATGCAAGTGGATTTTAGGGATTGTGGGGTGGCCTGTTTGGCTATGATTTTAGGCTACTATGGGTCAGACTATTCCCTGGCTTATTTACGGACCTTGAGTCAGACCAACTTGAACGGAACAACAGCCTATGGCCTAGTCAAGGCTGGTCAAGAGTTGGGGTTGGCTTGCCAACCCCTGAAGTTGGATCTGGAGCAGTTGCAGGAGACAGTGGTCCAGAATCCGGCCCTGGTCCATGTCATTAAGGAGGGAAAGTTTCCGCATTATTATGTCGTTTATCAGGTCACAGACACGGCGGTTTTTCTAGCGGATCCCGATCCGCAAGTGGGCTTGGTTAGACGATCTCATGCGGAGTTTCTTCAGGAGTGGACTGGTGTTGCCCTTTTTTTTTGAACCGGGTGTCGACTATCAACCCTGTCAACGGCGGGAGGCGACATTTTGGTCCCTCTTGGCCTTGCTTTTTCAGATGAAGGGGTTATTTTTCCTGATAGTTCTAGTAAGTCTTGGTCTAACCCTGCTGACCATCCTGTCCTCCTATGGTTTGCAGTGGATTGTGGATGGTTACCTGCCCCAGGGGCGGATGGAGGCGATTAGTCAGTTGAGCTTGTGGCTATTAGTGGCAGCCCTGCTGCAGGCCCTCCTTCAATTCTGCAAGCAGTATCCCTTGTTGCTTCTGAGTCGCCGGCTTTCCTTAAAGCTGTTGGAGGACTATCTGAGCCATGTTTTCGGCTTGCCACTCAGTTTTTTCGCGACCCGCCGCAGCGGTGAAATCCTTTCCCGCTTTACAGATGCCAATCAGATTATTGAAGCCTTGGCCTCGCTGAGCCTAACCTTGTTGCTGGATGGCCTGACCCTGGTTAGCCTCATTTTGGCCCTGGCCTGGCAATCCCCCCAGCTCTTTTTGCTGGCTCTAGTTTTGGTGCCGCTGTATATCCTCTTGTTTTTTGCCTTTCAGAAAAAATTTAAGAGCTATCACCAGGATCAGTTGGAGGCGGGCTCCCAGCTATCCTCTAGTTTGATGGACCACATCAAGGGGATGGAAACCTTGAAGGCATTGGGGCTTGAGGACGGAGCCCTGGCTCAGAATAAGGGCTATTTAGAAAGCTTTTGGGACAAGGTCTGCACCTACAGTTGTGCAGAGCAGCTACAGTCGGCGCTGAAAAGCGCCCTGCAGCTCGGGACAACCGTTGCCATCTTTTGGTGGGGATCGCGCCTCATCTTAACCGGACATCTGAGCCTGGGTCAGCTCTTGACCTTTACCAGTCTTTTGGCCTATTTTACAGGTCCCTTGGAGAATCTGCTCCAGATTCAGGTACAGGTCCAGAAGGCCCAAGTGGCTTACCAAAGGCTACAGGAAGTTTACCAAGTCCCTCTGGAGGAGCAGGGAGATCGGCAGTCCCTTACCAGGGCTCGGGGAGCTTTGCGGCTGGACCAGGTAAGTTTTGCCTATGATTATGGCAGTCCCTTGCTCAAGGATCTGACTCTGGATATTCCTCCGGGGCAGAAGCTGGGAATCCTGGGGCTTTTGGGCTGCGGAAAAACCAGTCTGGCTAAATTGTTAGTTGGCTTTTACCAGCCCTTGGAAGGTCAAGTCCTCTGGGCAGGTCAAGACCTGTCCTGCCTCCATCCGCAGGAGCTGCGACGACAGGTCCAGTATGTGGCTCAGGATGCCGGACTTTTTCAAGGAACCCTGCGGGAGAATCTTCTCTGGGCTGCAGCAGCTGAGACAGTAGAAGCGGATTTATGGGCAGCTTTGGAGTTGGTGGAGGCGGTTGACTTTGTCCAGCTCCTGCCCCTGGGCTTAGACACTCTGGTGGGAACGGATGGGACTGCCCTGTCGACAGGGCAGATCCAACGGCTGGCCCTGGCTCGTAGCCTCTTGACCGGAGCCTCCTGCTTGATTCTTGATGAAGCGACCAGTCACCTAGATCCCGAGACAGAGGAGCGCGTCTTTGATCGCCTGCTGGCTCTGGACCAGACCCTGATTGTCATCACCCATCGCCTGGAGCTGGCTCAGAAGCTAGAGCGGATCGTGGTGCTCGCAGATGGTTGCTTAAAAGAGACTGGGGAGAAGGAGGCAATTTATCTGGGACAAGAATCTGGTTTTTAGTTGCTAGATCCAGAACCTTTTGTGGGGACTTCTAAAAACTAAATTTCTGAAAATCTAAATGTTGATTTATCAAGGTTTGAGTGATTCAATTTGAAGAAAAACTGGGTTTTTTAGAGGTCCCCTTAAGAGAAATTGGATATGGTGTAAAGGCACGCTTCGCTTAAAGCCTTGACACACCCTTAGAAATGTTTGATTTTGCTTTAAATTTTAAAAAGTTTATGAGAAAATAAACAGAGGTTATAGATAGCCTAATAATATTTTATAGGAGGTATAGTGGTGAAAAGATACAGAGTGACAGACAAATCTTTATTTGATAGGCATTACAGATTTTCGATTCGTAAGTTCAGCGTAGGTGTTGCATCTGTTGCAATATCAGCTTTTATGATGGCTAATCCTTCCGTAGCTGCGGAAGAGAAACTAGAATCTGGAAATCTTGATTCGACAGATAAGTCTGAGTTGGAGGATATAGATAATCCGACTAAATATGTGGCTCCTGCTATTTTAGAGACTGAGTCTGCTCTAGAGAGGACAGTTCAGCCAGTAGCTATTGAGACCATGGATTCTAAAGAAGTTTCTATTCCTGATACAATAGCTCGTGTAGATATAATTAAGGAGGAAATAAAAAGAGAGGAAACAATCTCTGAAGGAGAGGCTCTAGAGGAAGTTCCTGTCTCAGGTGTTTCTGAAAGAGAAAGTTTTACATCAGCTGGGTCTATCTTGGAGTCTCGTATAGCAATTCCGTATGCAATTATATATCGAGAAGAGGAGACGGGAACTCCAGTTCTTCAAGCAAATTCTTCAATTGTTACCACGAAAGAAGAGTTAAGATTGGGGATTACAGTCACAGAATTAGCGCAAGATATTCCAAAAGGATATGAATTGGCGCCAAATCAATCAGTTCGTATTGATAAAGAAATCCATGAATTCCAAGATAACATTCTTTCTTTTGCTATTGTTAAATCAAAGCAAGATGAACTTGGAGTGGAATCGGATACTTGGATCAATGGTGATGGTGACATTTGGTTAGATCCAGAATTGGACTTTGTTGAGGTGAAATTTGGAGAGTCTGTCTTTTTTAAACCTCAATCTCGTTTTAGGAACAGTGGTGATGGATATAGTATTTCTAAACCAAATTCTCCTACTATTAGTGATAGTAAACCTAATCGTTATACGTACGCTTACTTCCAAGAACAAAGTACGAATACTTACTATGTGCTATCTGTCGATGAGGCTGATCTGGCAAAATCTTCTGAGACTAGACGCTTGGATTACGCGTATGTTACTAGAATTAGAGATGGTCGTGTTTTATCTCAGGAGCGAATTAGTAATCTAGGAAGTCCGAGAGTTGTGAAGACATTTGATGATGGAGTCACACTTAGCTTGGATGAGAGTAGCTATAAAGGTAAAGTAGTGAACAACTATCGTTTTCAGAAACAGCCATCTTCTATTAAGAACTTATATTCAATGATTTCAACACCATCTGATAAAATTCTAGATTCTTTAAGTATTGATGCAGTGGCTGTTGTGAATCAAGTTACTAAGTATCTTGATAATAATACTGGAGAGGAAGTTCACCCTACCCGTTATCAAACTGGATATAATGGGTATGACTATACAACTACTAAGATTGACATAGACAACTATCGATATGTTAAATCAACAGATAATGTGAATGGTGTAGTTAGCAGTCGTGAACCTAGAAATAAAGGTGATGTCAGTTATCTGATGACACGTACGGTAGCTGCTGGAGATAATAAAGAACGAATCCCAATTAAGGTTTACAGGAAACTTGAGTATGTGGATGATAATCAGAATGCGAAAGAGACAATCTATGTGAAGATTTCGGAAGATAATGATCCGCTAGCCCAAGAGTTTTTTAACAATATGGGAAAGTACGTTATCTATGATAATAAGGTCTACACAACGGCTACAAGTCTAAATCAGACTACAAATCAGGGGACGAGATATAGTGATATTGCCAGTAATGATAAGAGTGCTTTTTATCAGGTGAAACCGCATGTGGATCGTCAAACCATTAAAGACTATAACGTGTCTAGCGGTTTACAGACAGACCACCCCGTTAATACAAGTATTCGCTACCGTCTACCTATCATTAATCAAGAGGACATGGCTGCTGAGAAATTATTAGGAACAAATCTGAATGTTCCAAATATAAAGGCTACTAGTTCAACGGTTGTTTACTATTACGTTCCGACAGGAAATGTTATTGTCAACTATACGGATACGGAAGGTAATATTCTTCAAAAGCCGGTTGAAGATACACCAACCTCAGATGCTGGAACCTCTTATAATACGACAGATCATAAACCAAATACGATAAAAACTCCAGATGGTAAAACTTACAATCTTGTTCCAAATATGACGCAAGGAACAGAGCAGGGGCAAGTTAAAAAAGGAACGATAGAAGTTACCTATGTCTATAAAGAAGTAAAAGGAGATGTAGTCGTCCTTTATAAGACAACTGATGGGCAAGCACTGACGGGTGTATCATCAGATGGTAAGACTATTGGTAATGTATCTGCTACAGAAACAGAAGAAAAGACTGCTCGTGAAGGAGCTGTTGTTGATACACCGGCCACTTCAACTGGAACAAGTTATACAACGACAGATAATAAACCAGACAAAATTATTACATCTGGTGGTAAAGTTTATAGTCGGGTTGACCGTGTTGGTGGTCTGGAAAATGGTACTGTCGTTGAAGGAACAACACGCGTTGTCTACTATTATGAGCTTGTGAAGGGTTCGGTACTTGTAGACTATGTTGATACTGATGGTAATGTTTTAAAACCGCAAGTTGTAGATGAGAACAAGGTTGATACTGGGAAAAATTATGATACGAATGTAGATAATCGTCCTGCTACGATTACAGTTGGTGAGAAGATTTATGAATTAGTTCCACCTGGTGATTATCTGGTTGGTCGAGTTGGTTCAGATAGTAACTTAACAAAGACAATTACTACATTTGGAACAGATCCTGTTACAGGTAAAGTATCTGAGGAAACGAAGAAGATCACCTATGTTTATCGTCTAAAGGAGGAGCCAAAAGGTAACGTTGTCGTAAATTATAAAGATACGGCTGGTAATGTTATCAAGGATCCAGTTAAGGATGAGACAGATAAGCCAGTTGATGAACCGTACGATACAACAGATAACAAGCCAGAAGTTATCGAAACATCAGACGGTAAGAAGTACAAGTTAGTACCAGACCGTACTGAGGGAGAAGAGACTGGTAAGATTGTTGAAGGTACGAAAGAAGTTACTTACGTTTATCAACAGGTTGGTGGTGCAGTCAATGCTCGCTATGTTATCGAAGGTACTGAAGAAGAGTTGAAATCTTCAGAAGTTGTTAAGCCAACGGATAGTCCAATCGGAGAAGAGTACACAGCTCAAAAACCTACAGAGATTGTTAAAGATGGTAAGACCTATGTCCTTTCTGCAACTAAACCGGTTCGTGATAGTCAAGGTGATGCTCCAGAAACTGGTAAGGTCACTGAAGGTGAGCAGACAGTTGTTTATCAGTATGTCTTGAAGGAAGAGCCTACTCCAGATCCAGTGAAGCCAAAAGGTAATGTCATCGTTAAGTATGTGAACGAGGCAGGTGAGACCATCGCTAATGATGTGGAAGATACAGCATCGAGTGATGTGGATACTCCGTACGACACAACTGATCACAAACCTAAGGTTATCGAGAAGGATGGTAAGAAGTATCTCTTCACCAAGGTTCAAGAAGGAGATAAGGAAACTGGCTCTGTAGTTGAGGGAACAACGACTGTCACCTATGTTTACAAGGAATTGGGAAGCTACCTTCCATACATTCCAGGAAAAGACAATCCAGGAGACCGTCCACCAGTCCCTTATGATGAAACTCCAGAGGAACCAGTAGATAATCCGCCATTGCCATACATTCCAGGATATACACCGAAGGATCCAAATGGAGAACCATTGAAACCGGTTGATCCAGAAGATCCAACCAAGGGTTATATCCCACCTCCAATCACAGATCCAAATGATCCAGCTAAGGATACACCAGTGCCTTATGAGAAGGATCCAGATCCAGTGAAGCCAAAAGGTAATGTCATCGTTAAGTATGTGAACGAGGCAGGTGAGACCATCGCTAATGATGTGGAAGATACAGCATCGAGTGATGTGGATACTCCGTACGACACAACTGAT
>NZ_JACBXX010000002.1 GCF_013415245.1 Streptococcus danieliae
CTACAGTCATGGACAGAATGGTACAACAAGCGATTGTTCAAACCATCAGTCCAATCTGTGAAAGACACTTCTCAGAGTATAGTTATGGCTTTCGTCCCAATCGCTCTTGTGAGACAGCTATTATTCAACTTCTTGAGTATCTTAACGATGGCTACGAATGGATAGTGGATATTGACTTGGAAAAGTTCTTCGATACAGTTCCACAAGATAGGCTGATGTCCTTAGTACACAACATTATCCAAG
>NZ_JACBXX010000001.1 GCF_013415245.1 Streptococcus danieliae
ATCGTCGCTACATTGAACGATGGAACAAAGAAGGAAAATCCAATCGAGAAATTGCTCGCCTACTTGGAAGAGCTCCTCAAACAATCAATAACGAAATCAAGCGAGGGCAAGTCTTACAACAAGTGAGAAAAGGACTCTTTAAATATGTCTATTCAGCCGATGTCGCTCAAGCTAATTACGAGAAAAATCGTAAACGATCTGTTAAAAAACTGATTCTTACTAA
>NZ_JACBXX010000195.1 GCF_013415245.1 Streptococcus danieliae
AGTC
Source organism: Streptococcus danieliae (assembly GCF_013415245.1). Classification (GTDB taxonomy): domain Bacteria; phylum Bacillota; class Bacilli; order Lactobacillales; family Streptococcaceae; genus Streptococcus; species Streptococcus danieliae_A. Next base: position 5 of record NZ_JACBXX010000195.1, read on the forward strand.
GAGAGAGGACTACCTGTTCCTTTTCTCGTTTCGTATTCAAGGCTAGGAAAATGCGTTTCTTAAAATTGTCAAAGTTCCTGAAACCAAAGGCATTCCGCTTAATAACCTTGATAAGATTATTAGTAGCCTCGAGTCTCGCATTGGAATAAGGCAATTCTAGGGCATTACAAACCTTATCTTTGTTCTTACGGAAAGTATGGAA
>NZ_JACBXX010000233.1 GCF_013415245.1 Streptococcus danieliae
TATTCCAATGCAAGACTAGAGGCAACTAATAATCTCATCAAGGTTATCAAGCGGAATGCCTTTGGTTTCAGGAACTTTGACAATTTTAAGAAACGCATTTTCCTAGCCTTGAATACGAAACGAGAAAGGGAACAGGTAGTCCTCTCTCGACTTGCTCTCTGATAGAATTCACCCACACCTGATGCAATTCTTTAAGGCTTCC
>NZ_JACBXX010000040.1 GCF_013415245.1 Streptococcus danieliae
AACCTTAAAATCCATTGTGAATAGAGAATGGACAAGGTCCTTTCTAGATACGTAGTGGTTTTATATTGTTGTATTTCAAAACTAAGCATCCATTATTTTTCAACTTTTGATTTTAAATGAGTATAAAATTTTTGATATTGTACTCACTATTTATAGATTGTAAAATTCTACCCACTACAGTTGACAAAGAGCCATTCTTTTGAATGTTGGTTTCGTCGCTATTCATTATAGATCATGTGGGACTTTTTTGGTATCTGAAAAGGCCCTACAATCTCTATTTTGGGTTGTTACCCACTATAGAAATTATAGAGCCACAAAAAAGACAAATCCCACTATGAGATTTGTCTTTCGTTTTTGATTAAAGTTCGATATCTCCGAAAAGATCTGCCATTGAGAAACCAGTTTGTGTTTCTGGCAATTCGAAGTCACGTTTTTCTTGACGACGTGGACGACGTGGGCGTGAAGCGCGTTTTTCTTCTTGTCCTTCAGCTTGTGCTGGGCGCTCTTCAAGAGCTTTGATAGAAAGAGATACACGCTCGTCAGCTGCGTTCACATCAAGAACTTTCACGTTAACCACTTGACCTACTTGAAGTGCATCTTTTGGATTTTCAACACGTTTGTGTGAAATTTGAGAGATGTGAACCAAGCCATCGATACCTGGCAATACTTCAACAAAGGCACCGAAGTCAGTCAAACGTTTAACAGTTCCTTCGATAACGTCACCTTTAGCCAATTTTTGCTCAACACCGTCCCAAGGTCCAGGTACTGTAGCTTTAAGAGATAGGGAAACGCGTCCTTCTTCTTCGTTCAAGTCCAAAACTTTAACGTCGATTTCTTCACCAACTGTTACAACAGATTTAGGTGATACGTTACGCTCATGTGACAATTCAGTCAAGTGAACCAATCCGTCTACACCACCAAGGTCGATGAAGGCACCAAAGTTAGTGATACGAGCAACTTTACCAGTTACAACATCACCTACAGAAAGTTTACCAAACACTTCTGCACGAGCTGCAGCTGTTTCAGCTTCTACAACTTCACGACGTGAAAGGATGAAGCGGTTTTCTTTTGGATCCACTTCTTTAATTTTGGCATCAAATTCTTGACCTACAAAACGCTCAGTGTTACGAACAAAGCGAGTGTCAAGCATAGATGCTGGGATGAAACCACGAAGTCCTTCAAACTCAACTGCCAAACCACCCTTAACTGCGCGGGTACCTTTAACAGTGACAACTTCTTCTTCACGTCCAACCAATTTATCCCAAGCTTTGCGTGCTTCAAGACGTTTTTTAGATACAAGGTAGGTAACGGTATCAGTGTCTTTACCTACAACTTGACGAAGTACAAGCAACTCAAGTGTTTCACCTGGTTTAACCAATTCGTGAATGTCTGCGTCACGATCGTTGGTCAATTCACGAAGAGTCAAGACACCTTCAACACCAGTTCCAGAGATTGCTACGTTAGCTTGTCCAGCATCAACAGTCAATACTTCAGCTGTCACAACATCGCCTGGCTCAACTTGGCTAACGCTGTTTAGCAAATCTTCAAATTCGTTCATCTAAAAAATCCTCCAACAATCAAGTCAATACTTGATATACTTATAAAATTTCTTCCTAAGTACCGCACCGCTTCAACCGTCGCCTAGATATAAAGAAATAAAATATCCAAAGGATATTTTAGCTTCCTCTATCCAATAAGTAACCTAAGAACTGGGGTAGCTGGATTCGAACCAACGCATGAGGGAGTCAAAGTCCCTTGCCTTACCGCTTGGCGATACCCCAATAATGAGAAATGGAGAGAGAGGGATTCGAACCCCCGAACCCGAAGGAGCGGATTTACAGTCCGCCGCGTTTAGCCTCTTCGCTATCTCTCCGACATCAACAAAAATTATTATATCACACTATTCTCAGAATGCAAGCCTTTTATTTGGATAAATTATAACTTTCGATAACTTTTTCAATCGCTTGCTCCAATTTTTTGTGAAACTCCTGAACATTTCCATTGGAAACCAAGGCAAATTGATTATCCAACTCAGCAATTTCACCGACGACCTGCTTACCAATCAGCAATTGATAACCCTCAAAAGTCTCTGCTCCCACTTTTACGGAGTGGTCCTTTAACTGAATTTCAATTTTTTTCTCTTTCCGACTCATGATACACCTCACAATCTTCTATTGATTTTACACAAATCTTTTAAAAAAATCAAATCGGACTTGAAATTTAATAGGTAAAAATTTGACAAAAAGAACTCTTCCTTTTACTATAGGGCTATGGAAAGAAATCAAACACTTATGCAATACTTTGAGTGGTATCTTCCCAATGATGGTCAGCACTGGAATCGGCTGGCTGGAGATGCCCCTCATTTAGCCGAACTTGGGATTAGCCAGGTTTGGATGCCACCTGCTTTTAAAGCGACCAATGACAGCGATGTAGGTTACGGAATTTATGACCTTTTTGACCTAGGGGAGTTTGACCAAAAAGGAACCGTGCGAACCAAATATGGGACCAAGGATGAATACATCCAGGCCATCCGTATTTTAAAAGACCATGGCATCTCTGCCATTGCTGATTTGGTCTTGAATCACAAGGCCTCGGCTGATGGGCTGGAGTCTTTTGAAGTCATTGAAGTCGATCCTGAAGATCGGACCAAGGAGTTAACCGAGCCCTTCAGCATTAAAGGCTGGACCCACTTCTACTTCCCAGGACGTCGTGGTCATTACAACGACTTCCAATGGCACTGGTACCACTTCACCGGAACAGACTTCGATGCTGGTCGCAAGAAGACCGGTATCTACCAAATTGTCGGAGACAATAAAGGCTGGTCTGACGACAGTCTTGTGGACAACGAAAACGGCAACTACGACTACCTCATGTATGCCGACCTGGACTTCAAACATCCAGAAGTTGTTCAAAACCTCTATGACTGGGTTAACTGGTTCATCCCCACAACAGGAATCTCGGGTTTCCGCCTGGACGCTATCAAACATATTGATTCCTTCTTTATGAAGAACTTCATCCGCGATATTAAAGACAACCTCTCAGAAGATTTTTATGTCTTCGGAGAATTCTGGAATCCTGATGAAGAAACCAACACCAATTACTTGGAAGACACCGACTACCGCTTTGATTTAGTCGATGTTAAACTCCATTACAATTTCCAAGAAGCCGGTGAAAAAGAAGCCGACTTTGATTTGACCACCATCTTTGACGGCAGCCTGGTCAAAAACCATCCCGACTCAGCCGTGACCTTTGTCGAAAACCACGATACCCAAAAAGGCCAGGCCTTGGAATCTGTGGTGGCGGATTGGTTCAAACCACTAGCCTATGGTCTGATCTTACTCCGCCAGCAGGGCAAACCCTGCGTCTTTTACGGCGACTACTATGGTGTCCAAGGGACCCACGCCCAAGCCAGCTTCCAAGAAGTCTTGGATAAACTCCTCATGGTTCGCAAATACTGGGCCTATGGAGCAGAAACAGACTACTTTGAAGATCCAAACACCATTGGCTGGACACGAATTCCTGAAGAGTTAGACCGCAGCCCGCTAGCGGTCATTCTCAGCAACAAAGACGACGCTGCCATCTCCATGTTTGTTGGCACCCAATGGCAGGGACAAAGCTTTAGTGACCAACTAGGCCACCATTCAGATACCGTTCTAGTCGGCGAAGACGGCTGGGCCAACTTCCCCGTTCACGGCCGCAGTATTTCTGCTTGGACCCTGACTAGTGATTTATAAAATAAAAGGATATGACCTCGATGCATATCCCTTTTCTGCGTGTAAAAAAGGTGGGGGATTACTCCCACACACCTTTTCAAAAGCTTATTTTTCTTTTAAGATTTGGTTCAAAATCAAGGCCACAATGGTTCCTGTTGAAATTCCAGATGAGAAAATCATTTGTAGGGCCTGAGGCAAATTGCTAAGCAACTCTGGACGAACCGTTACCCCAATTCCCAAGGCAAAGGCTAATGAGATAATCAAAAGTTCTCGATCACCCATTTTGACAGTCGCCAAGGTTTTAACCCCTTGGGCTGCTACCAAACCGAACATAATCACACCAACACCACCAAGTACAGGTTGAGGCATGATTGAAATCAAAGCTGAGATTTTTGGAAAGACCCCTAACAAGGCCAAGATAATTCCCGCTAGAATCATCACTTGACGGCTGGCAACCTTGGTGAGGGTAATCAAACCAACGTTTTGCGAGAATGCTGTGTTGGGACCAGCACCAAAGATACCTGCTAGGAGGGAACCAACACCATCGGCTAACACACCGTTAGCCGCTCGTTCAGAGCTCATTTTTTGTCCAGAGGCTTCACCGATGGCCATCATAATTCCGACAGTCCCAATCAGCGATACCACATAGGCTGGAATGAAGGCCAAGATAGCGGATAGTTCAAAGCGGACACCAAAACCAAAAACATTTGGAAGGGCCACCCAAGCAGCATCGTTCACAGCAGACAGATCCACTTTTCCAAGAAAGACACAGAGGACATAACCGAACACCATCCCGAAGAAGACGGAAGCAGTTTTCAACATTCCTTTACCGTAGTGGTTGAGGAAGAGGGTGAAGAGCATCACAACAAAGGCAATGCTGACATTCTCAACCGAACCATAATCGCTCGAACCAACACCACCAGCAGCCCAGTCCATACTTACAGGCAACAAGGTAATCCCAATCAGGGTAACCACGGTTCCAGTAATTAACGGCGGGAAAAAGCGCATCAAGGGTTTGATAAAACGACTAAGGATGATTTCCACAAAAGATCCTGCAATGGTCGCTCCAACCACTCCGGCTAAACCGAATTGACTACCAACGCTAATCGCTGGATTGGCAAAGGTAAAGTCCGTTCCCATCATACCAGAAACACGCGCCCCAATCGGTCCCAAACCTTTCGATTGTAGGATGGTCGCTAGACCAGCGACAAAAATAGCGGCTGAAACGAGGGCTGATGTTTGTTCAACCGGAAGGCCCAAGGCCGAAGCGACGACCAAGGGAACAGCGATAATTCCTGCAAAGGCAGCCAGAATGTGTTGCAAAGCCAAGAGAATCGCCAGACCTTTGGGAGGTCTATCCTCAACTCCATAAAGCATCGTTGCGACTTCTTCTTTTTGGGTCTTGTGAGACATGGTCCCCTCCTTCTATTTTTAAAAAGAATAGACCCAGTGTAACAGAAAAATAAGAGAAATTCAATACATTTCCTGTAACAAACTTAATAAACGTTCGCTTTTTGCTTATTTTATTCTGTAAAAGGAACCATTTTCTTTAAAAAATCTGATATAATGGAAATATCTCATAAATGGAGGCTATCATGCAATTATTAGAACAGCGTATTTTACAGGATGGAAATGTCTTGGGAGAAAATATCCTCAAGGTCGACTCCTTCTTAACCCACCAGGTCGACTATCAGTTGATGAAGGAGATGGGCAAGGTATTGGCCGATGGTTACCGCGATAAGGGAATTACCAAGGTTGTCACCATCGAAGCGTCTGGTATCGCCCCAGCTATCTATGTTGCGGAGAGCTTAGAAGTTCCGATGATTTTCGCCAAAAAACACAAAAACATCACCATGACCGAAGGAATTTTGACAGCAGAGGTTTATTCCTTCACCAAACAGGTAACCTCAACCGTCTCCATTGCCAGCAAATTCCTCAACGAAAATGATCAGGTCTTGATTGTTGATGACTTCCTGGCCAACGGTCAAGCTGCCAAGGGGCTGATTGAGATCATCCAACAAGCGGGTGTAAGTATTGCTGGTGTCGGAATTGTGATTGAAAAATCCTTCCAAGATGGACGCCAACTAATCGAAGATCTCGATGTTCCCGTTAGCTCCCTCGCCAGGATTGAAAAATTTGAAAATGGTCAAGTCGTTTTCAAAGAAGCCGATTTGTAATCAAAAAAGAGATTCACTGATTGTCGTGAATCTCTTTTTTTGCTACTAGTAAAGTTCTATTTAACGAGCCTTCAGGGCAGATAGGATCTGTGTTCGAATATCCTCCACTCCTTCTGGTTGACCTGGTAGGAAGACCGTTGAATTACCAGCTTCCGCGAAGCTGTTTAGGGTATCCAAGTATTGGTTGGTCAAAAGGATGGACATAATTTGCTCCTCATTTAGACTGACCTGGGCATCCTTTAATTCCCGGATAGATTCAGCCAAGCCATCCACAATGGCCTTCCGTTGTTGGGCAATCCCGACCCCGTGCAAGCGATCTTTTTCAGCCTCTGCTTCGGCGGCGGTGACGATTTTAATCTTATCGGCTTCTGCCAATTCTTGGGCTGCAACCCGTTTGCGTTGAGCCGCATTGATTTCGTTCATCGATTGTTTGACTTCGGCATCTGGCTCAACCTTGGTAATCAGGGTTTTTACAATCTCGTAACCATAGGTAGACATTTCTTCTGCCACTTGATTTTGAACTTCCAAGGCGATTTCGTCTTTTTTCTCAAACAATTCATCTAGCGTTAATTTAGGAACCGAAGAACGAAGGGCATCTTCAATGTAGGACTTAATCTGGCTAACCGGCTTGATCAACTTATAGTAGGCATCAATTACATTGGACTCATTCACCCGATACTGAGTGGCAATATTCAAGGTCACAAAAACATTGTCCTTAGTTTTGGTCTCCACTACAATCTCACTCTGGAGCAGGCGTAGTTCAATCCGCGCAACCAAACGATCAATTCCCAAAGGCAACCGAACATGGATCCCACTCGTCGCCGTCTTCTGATAACGACCAAACCGCTCAACAATCGCTACCGACTGTTGACGAACCACATAAATCGAACTGAGCACCAACACCAACAGCAGCAATAAGAAAATCACTGACAGAATCAAGACTAAAATCATCTTCTTCCCTCCTTTTCCTACCATTCTATCATATTTCTATCTGGGCTAAAAGAAAAAAGGGGCTGGGACAAAAGTCTAGCCTCTCTCTTTATGATTAGCAAAATACCTTTGACGCAGTAGTTGATTGGCAGTTTCGTTCGCCTTTTAGGCTCCGAACCCGACCTAATCAACCTTGCGGGGGTGGGACTACGAACTAATTTTGAAAAAAATTAGTTCTGTCCCACTCCCCTCAAACTGATTTATTATGAAATAAGCGTAAGTTCCTACAAGTTCTTAATCAAAGGCTGACCAGCAGAGCTCCACCTGAAACCACAGGTGCGGAAAAATTCTTGAATCTTTGGTTCCAAAGTCTCCACTTGCAAGGCTGTCCCTTGTTCCTACTGTTTGATAAAGGCTTCAATGGTTTGGTAGAAACGGGCTCCCCTACCTTGCCGCAAATACTTTGGTTTGAGAGCTAGAAACAAGTCTAGTTTATCTCCTTGTGGCAGGAGACGGAAATAGCCTAGTAAGGCTCCATTCCAAATCACAACAAAGTACTTCCCCTCACGGGTAACAGGGGATAAGAGTTCACCTTTCATCTCCCCTAGAGAAAAAACGAACTCCGCAGGAAATAACCAATCCTGGATAATTTCCAAAGCCAAGTCCTGGGGCATGGGCATGACGTAGGTATAGTCCATTTTCCGAAAATTCTTGACCAGGTTCTTAATCCGTCGGGCCTGGATATCAACTTTCTCTGTTTGGTAGACATAGTCAAGATAGCCCTGTTGGTAACGAGGAATCATATCCGCTAAAATAAGTTGCACATCTGTCGGAAGACGAAGTAGGAAATTACTAAAACGAGGATTTTCAATCATTATTTTATCAGTACCGCTGCAGCCAAGGCTTTTTGAATAGCTACAACGCTGGTGTCACTCTTGAATTGTAGCACTTCTGCTGGTTCAGCCGCAGAAGAGATCCAGATTTTCAACTCCGCATCCAAATCAAAATGACCACTGGTTTCAACAGTAAAACGTGAGATAGATCCGTAGGGAATCGATTTATAGGATACTTTTTTACCGGTCATTCCTTGTTTGTCAACAAGAATCAAACGGTAATCGGTAAAAACAATCAAATCCCGGACGAGGGTGTAGGCCATCTCCACTTCTTCCTCTGCTAGGAGGATATTGTCCAACTCCTCTTTTACTTTTCGACTATCCTTTTCGCTCGCATTTCCCATCAAACCTGAAAAAATTCCCATTTCTGACTCCTTTAATTTTTTTATCCATTATAGCACACTTATCTAAGCCAACTGTTCTCCAACCTCTTCTCTTTCCTTCAAAGAAAGAAGAGCTTCTTGGACTCCAATGAGGCTGAGAAGTAAAAGTACGGTTAATAAGAAAAGATTAAACCAGATGGATCTGCTCTCTAAAATCGGCAAGTTCAGCAGAAAACCATAATTACCACCAGTCAGCACTGCCACAACCGCCATGGCTAGTGTTACCACAAAGGAATAGAAACCTAGATCTCGCTTGGTCAGCCATACATGCTCTGGCTGATGAGAAAGGTAGCTGACCGATAGGTAAAAAAGAAATTGGTGGAGCAGAACAAAACTAAGGTTGGTGATATGGAAAAACGGATAGGGGTAGAGCACCGGATAAGCCAGGGCTACGACAGGCCCCATCACACCAATATAAGCCCAGAATTGTTTAAACTTGGAGCCATCTGGTGAGACCAACAAAAACAACATGGCCAGCCGACAATGGTAAAAAGGGAGACTGGTCTTCCAGGAAAAATCGCGAAGAAAGAAAAATCCATACAAGGCTAGCAGAATCAAAATAAAGAGATTTTTGACAGCCTTCTCCCCCTTACGGTTACGCGCTGCCCAAAATAGCAGAGGGAGGCTCAGCACTAAACCAAAGTGTCCCTGCCAGCCCAAATGAGGAGGGTAATCAAGGGGGCTTGTTGAAAATAGTTGCGTTAGTAAATCCCCCATATCTTAATCTCCTTCTAAAGCCTCCACAATCTTAGCCAAGTTCATAGAGTTGCTGCCTTTTAATAAAATCTGATCCGCAGGTTGAAGATCTGCACAAACCGCCTGCGACAAATCTGCAAAATCCTTGGTTGGGTAATACAAAACCGAACCCAAGGGGAAAATCTCCGCAGCCAGTTTGGCCAGATTTTCAATCTCCTCACCGTAGAAATAAACACGGTCCAAGTCTTCTGGACTGAGGCTTGTAATCATCGACAGATGCAATTGGTCGGATTCCTGCCCCAATTCCTTCATATCTGCCAGGACAGCCAGCTTCCGCCCGCCCTCTTCGCGATCCAAACTCGCAAAGGTTTCAAGAATCAAACGCATGGCTGTTGGGTTGGCATTGTAGACATCTGAGAGAATAGCTGCTCCATTTTGGGCAGTCCGCCATTCTGTCCGATTTTTGGTCAGGGTAAGACTTTGGAAAGCTTCCGCGATTGCTTCCTCAGACACCCCTTCGGCCTTGGCTAAGTAGGCCGCGACCATGGCGTTGCTGGCATTGTATTTACCCGGCAGAGGAACTTGCAGGGGTTCTTGCAAGAAGTTCGTTTGGAATCCAAGCCAAGCCCGGTTTTCTTCCAAATTGCTAAAGCAGAGGTCACCACCCTCACCAAAGCGCTTAACTTCCACATGATCCGGAAGCAAGTCATCCAACATAGGATCTGCCGGTACTAATAAGAGGGATCCTGCAGGCATGCCATCTGCAATCTGCAACTTGCCTTGGGCAATCTCCCGACGATCTTTGAAAAATTCCAAATGCGCTTCTGCAACAATGGTAATCGCAGCTGCCTTAGGCTTGGCAATTTTCGACAGGAGCGAAATATCGCCCAAGTGGTCCTGCCCCATTTCTAACACCAGTTTCTCAGTCCCCTGGGGCATGTGAAGGATAGTGTAGGGAAGTCCAATTTCATTGTTGTAATTCCCTTGGGTTTTATAGGTTGAAAAGGTTGTTGCTAGCAGATGCGCCAGCATATCTTTGGTGGTTGTTTTCCCATTGGAACCGGTGACAGCCAAGACATCCACCTGACTTTTCTCCAAGACATAGGCTGCCAAGGCCTGTAGGGCTTCCAACACATCCTCAACCCAAAAATAGATTCCAGGGATGTCCAATTCCCTGTCAGATAAGGTTGCCAAGGCCCCTTGTTGAAAGGCCACATCTATAAAGTCATGGCCATCCCGTGCACCCTTGAGGGGCACAAATAAATCTCCCACAGTCACTAAACGACTGTCAAACTCAACCTTGGCAATCGCTTGATCTTCCTTCAGCACCAGCTGGTTTTTGGGTTGTAAAACTCTTTGAATTTCTTTGAGTGTTAGCATAATATCTCCCTATCTAATCTATTCGCATTTAAAAATAAAAAGACGGGGCAAGCCCGTCTTTTTGCTGGTGATCCTTTTCGAAAAAGATACTGATTCCTCACCAGCTCCTATTCGCGACCGCATCAATCCTTAAAAGAAATGCGCTTGCCGTTTGGCATAAACCTCTTTAGCCAAGTCTACTAGTTTCGAAATCAGGTCTTCATAGGAAAGCCCCATATTCTTCCACAGTAGCGGGTACATAGACCACTGGGTAAAGCCTGGCATGGTGTTCAATTCATTTAAGAAAATGTCCCCATCTTTTGTATAGAAAAAGTCACAACGAGATAGGCCAGTTCCACCTAGGGCATGGAAGGCTTTACGGGCTTCTTCTCGCATCTTAGCAGCCACTTCATCAGGGATTTGCGCAGGAATTGCCATCTCAATTTTATTATCAATGTATTTGGCTTGATAATCATAAAAAGCAACGTCTTTGACAACTTCCCCAGGTAGGGTAGTCTGGATATCTTGGTTGCCAAGGATAGCCACCTCAATCTCACGCGCATCCACCCCTTGCTCGATTAAAATACGGCTGTCATAACGCAAGGCTTCACGAATCGCCACCTCCAGTGACGCCCGATCTTCGGCTTTGGAAATCCCCACACTGGAGCCCATATTAGACGGTTTCACAAAGACTGGGTAAGACAAACGCGCCTCTGCCTCATCCAAGGCCAGGTTCAAATCATCGCCCTCAATAAAGGTCGTATACGGAACCTGCGCAATCCCTGCGGATTCCAAAATTCTCTTGGTTGAAATTTTATCCATGGCCATACTCGAAGCCAAGACACCAGTCCCGACATAGGGCATGCCCAAAATTTCAAAAAAGCCTTGAATCGTTCCGTCTTCTCCCATTGGTCCATGGAGCAAGGGAAAAATAACGGCACCCTCTTCATAGAGAAGACCGGGGTTAAGGGCTTCTAAGTCAGCCAAGCGGTCATTGGTCATCAATTTCTCAGAGGCATCTGGAGTTGACGTAAACTCCTGGGTCTTATAAAACTTCCCTGCACTGCTAATAAAGTAGGTCTTGACCTGGAAACGGTCATAATCTACAGCCCGCATTACACTCTCAGCCGTCAAAACGGAAACCTCACGCTCCGCACTACGACCTCCATACAAGAGAATTAATGTTTCTTTCATGTCTGACTCCTATAATTCTGTACGGTTTTCAATGGCCCTCAGCAGGGTCACCTCATCCGCATATTCAATGTCACTGCCAACTGCTAAGCCCCTGGCCAAACGGGTGACCTTGATGCCTGCTGGCTTTAAAATGCGTGAAATATACATCGATGTGGCTTCACCATCTGCGGTCGCATCGGTCGCCACAATCACTTCGGTTACCTGACCATCCATCAACCGGCTGATCAAGGATTTGAGATTAATATCATCTGGACTAACCCCGTTCATGGGAGAAATCAATCCCCCGAGAACATGGTAACGCCCATGGTACTCCTGAATGTTTTCCATGGCTGTCACGTCCCGACTGTCTTCTACCACTAAAATTTGTGTTTCATCCCGTGTTTCATCTCGGCAGATGGCACAAGGGTCATCATCTGTCAGATTACCACAGATGGCACAATATGTCAATTCACGCTTAGCTGCCAAGAGGTTTTTGGCAAATTCGGCCACCTCTTCATCCTCCATGCTAATGGTATGAAAAGCTAGGCGAGTGGCTGTTTTTTTACCAATTCCTGGGAGCTTGGAATAACTTTCGATTAATTTTGCAATGGGTGTGGGATAGAGCATGGCTCCTCCTTATTTTTTAGAATAATATAAATTCACAATGTCTTTAGTGATACTATGGCTAACGGTGGAAAGTAAATCGGTATTATGAGGGAAAACCACCGCAACCGCAATTTCGGGTTCGCTACTTGGGGCATAGGCGACGACATTGGTATTGACCGCGCGCACCTTACCACGGCTGACAAAGGTCTCAGCGGTTCCTGTTTTAGCCGCAATGCTAACCGCTGCTCCCTGGCCGACCGTTGCTCCGGTTGTAAAGGCAGAGCCTCCATAAACAACCCGATTCATCCCCTCTTGCAGGAGGCTCATATCCTCTTGCGAAATCGATACCTGATTAAGCAAGCGACCAGTCTTTTTCTCGATCTCTGAGCCTAGGCCACCATTCTCGTCATTTTCATAGATCCCTGCGACAATATGGGGTTGGATCCGCTGGCCACCATTGGCCAAGGTTGCTGCATATTGGGCCAGTTGCATCGGGGTGTAGTTATCAAACTGACCAAAGGAATTATTCATATAATCCGCAACCGTAAATTCAGCTGGTAAAAAGCCAAGCGATTCATTGGGCAAGTCAATTTCGGTTTTAACCCCCATCCCGTACTGGGCAAAGGCTGAGCGGATTTTCTCCATAGCTGGTTTCACAGCTTCTGGGCTATCCAAAAGAGCTGTTCCCAGCGGACTTCCCAAAATCCGTAAGGCCACCTGAACCATATAAGTATTCGATGAATATTCCAAAGCATCCAAAGCCGAAATCTCCCGTACACTACCTTCGGTAAACCAGGAATTAATTCCATAAACATTTTGATCAGCTAGGACTTCATTACCTGTCAGAGCCCCATTCTGCCAGCCAGCTGTGAGGGTGGCTGGTTTGACGACCGAACCTGGTACAAAAACATTGGTAATGGTCCCCAAAGAATCCGTCGCCAGATCATGACTTTCCAGATCCTGCTTAACTCCAGCCATGGCGAGAACTGAACCATCTTCTGGTTTCAAGACAACAGCATAGGCACCTTCCGTCTCCAGCGCCGCTCCCTTATCCATCTCCGACTGAAGGGCATTGCGTAAGATGTCCTCTACTCCTTGCTGGAAATCCAGGTCAACCGTCAACTTAAGGTTTTGACCTTTTTCGCCCTCTGACTTGGTCACTACTTTTTCCAGGTTACCATTTTTATCCAGATACAGTTCTTTTTCCGAACGCTTACCTTGGAGAACCTCTTCGTATTCTTTTTCCAAATAAGAGGTCCCAACTCGGTCATTGAGAGAATAGCCTTTCTTTAGGTACTCCTCAACCTCCTCAGCTGGAATCCCGGTTTTCTCACTGGAGACACTACCAACAATGCTGGACAGCGGCGATTCCAAGACCTTCCGTTCCCAGCTGGTGGAAATGGAAATCCCTGGGATGTCCTGGCTACTGGAGGCCACCAGGGCGACCTGTTCCGGATTCAAATCCTCTGTTCGGAGGTGGCCCGTTCCAAAACTGGAAATGGCATTAAGCTGGGTGAAGAGCAGGGCGATTTTTTTCTCCTCTGGACTCAGGTCTTCCTGCTTCAAGGTTACTGTCTCTACAGCATTGCGGTAGAGGTCTTTCTCCTCTAAAGGATTCCCCTCGCCATCCACTTTTTTATCTTTGGGCAGCTGTTCCACCACTTCCCGATAGACAGCTGGATCGGCCAGGTAGTAGTCTGCTAATTGGCGTTGACTCAGATCCTCGTCCTTGACCTCCGCCAATTGGTCAATTTTTCGAGCTGTTTCCTTCAAAGACTCGGCTGTATCCTGATTGCTGCGGGTATAGGAGACCACCTGCTTGCTTTCATTTTCGACCAAGGGCTTGCCTTGGGCATCATAGATTTGCCCGCGAACCGAACTGGCCTTGATGATTTTTTGACTGGCCATATTCATTTTTTCCAAATAAAAAGCCTGGTTAAAAACCTGCATATGGGCTAATCTGGCTCCTAAAATGACAAATATACCAAAAACCAACCCAAGGATTAAATAGAGTCTTCCAGGGATGGTTTGTTGCTCAATGACGGGCTTTTTTCTTCTCATTCTCTTCCTAGCACTTTCTTGAAAACTCTCTTCATTTTACCACAGATCCCTCAGCAAGTGGTCATCCCCACTTTAAATATTTCCCCTAAAAATCGCTCAAAAGAATCAAAAAACGCCCAGGCACAAAGCCCAGACGTTCCCCTCATACAAGATTAGTCTTGTCCAAGGTAGTATTCTTTCACAACGTTCAATTTGTCATCCAATTCGAACACAAGTGGTGGGAAGTTTGGAATTTCAACATCCATGATTTCATCATCTGACAATTGTTTGATGTGTTTTACAAGAGCACGGATCGAGTTACCGTGTGCTCCAACAAAGACATTTTTACCGTCTTTCAAAGCTGGTGCAATTTTATCTTCCCAGAAAGGAAGGGCACGTTCCAAGGTAACTTTCAAGTTTTCCGCATCTGGAATAACGGTATCATCCAAGTGTGCATAACGACGATCTGAGTGAGCTGAATGCTCATCATCACGGTCCATGTTTGGAGGCAATACATCGTAAGAACGGCGCCAAATGTGAACTTGCTCATCACCAAATTGCTCAGCTGCTTCAGCCTTGTTTTTACCAGTCAAACCACCGTAGTGACGCTCATTCAAACGCCATGATTTTTCAACAGGTACCCACAATTGGTCTGCTGCTTCCAAAGCAAGGTTGGTTGTTTTGATCGCACGTTTCAAAACAGAAGTGTAAGCTTGGTCAAATTCGATTCCAGCTTCTTTGATCAATTTACCAGCATCAATCGCTTGCTGAGTTCCTTTGTCAGACAAGTCAACATCTGCCCAACCTGTAAAGAGGTTGGCCTTGTTCCATTCTGACTCACCGTGACGAGCAAAAACTAATTTCACCATCTCTAATTCTCCTTAGGTATTATAAGTACTGCCAAGCAGTCCCCATTATTCTACTACACTTCCCAATCAAAAACAAGGGGCAAGTGAATTCTATCACGACATTTCCAGCTGTTCCCAGTAACTACCAAAATCTATTCAGCCTCCACTTACTGACACTCTGGACAGAAACCGTATACCAGAAGCTCTTGTTTTTGCAACTGATAGCCGGTCTGGTCTCTAACAAGGTCCGAAATATCCGGCAGCGGCTCTCCTTCAAAATCTGCAATCTTTCCACAATTTTCACAAACGATATTGATGTGCTCATGACCCATAAAATCATAATACCGCGTCTGATCATTTTTAATCTTGATTTCCGTAACCAATCCCTCCTTGAGAAACAGGTTGAGATTGTTGTAAACCGTTGCCAAACTAATTTGCGGGTAAACATCCATCAAATCCTGATAAATTTTCTCAGCACTCGGATGCTCATGACTCGTCATTAAATACTCCAACATCAAACGACGTGCCTCCGTCACACGAATACCATGATCTCGTAAATCTTCCAATATTCCCTCGAGCTTGTTCACCATATTTTTCCTCTGTTTATTCTACTAATTCCATTATATCCTAAATTCTTTTTTTGATTATGAAAATAGAAACATCTTGCAGTTCCTCCCAGCTAGCTTTATAATAAAAAGGTACATTGAGAAAGGTTGGTACTACTATGAGCAAATACCCGCAGCTCCTCAGCCATTTTCTGGACTATGTCCGGATCAACACACGTTCGGATGAACACGCAGAACGCATTCCATCAACCCAAAGCCAGGTTGACTTTGCCCTCACTGTCCTCAAGCCAACGATGGAATTTATTGGCCT
This sequence comes from Streptococcus danieliae, assembly GCF_013415245.1. Classification (GTDB taxonomy): domain Bacteria; phylum Bacillota; class Bacilli; order Lactobacillales; family Streptococcaceae; genus Streptococcus; species Streptococcus danieliae_A. The sequence goes on from NZ_JACBXX010000040.1 coordinate 15,695, forward strand.
TGAAGACGTCCACTACCTCGATAACGGTTTTATTGTTGGAACCCTCCCTGCTAATTCCACTAAATTCCCCTATAAAATTGGCTTCATTTCCCACATGGATACAGCCGACTTCAATGCTGACAATGTCCGCCCACAGGTGGTCGAAAACTACCAAGGCGGCAGCATTCCACTCGGTGACAGTGGCTATGAATTGAACCCCAACCAGTTCCCGCAACTCCAAAACTACCTGGGGCAGACCCTCATCACAACCGATGGCCATACCCTCCTAGGAGCAGACGATAAGGCCGGTATTGCGGAAATTCTCTCAGCGGTCGAATACCTGGTCGCCCATCCTGAAATCGAACACGCGGAACTCCGCATTGGTTTTGGCCCAGACGAGGAAATCGGGACCGGTGCTGATCGCTTTGATGCAGCCGACTTCAATGTTGATTTCGCCTACACCGTTGACGGTGGTCCGCTAGGTGAACTTCAGTACGAGACCTTCAGTGCTGCCGCAGCCCACGTTACCTTCAAGGGTCGCAATGTTCATCCCGGGACTGCCAAGGGACAAATGATTAATGCGATCCAATTGGCTATGGATTTCCACGGTGTCCTACCTGATGGCGAACGTCCTGAGTATACCGAAGGCTATCAAGGCTTCTATCACTTGCAAAAATTAACGGGTACGGAAGAGGAAGCACATGCTGACTACATCCTCCGTGACTTTGAAAGCCAAGGCTTGGCCAACCGCAAAGAAACCCTTCAACGCGTTGCCGGCCGTATGAATCGGAGCTGGGGTGAAGAACGAGTCATCGTGGATATCAAAGACCAGTATTCCAACATGCGGGAAGTCATCGAAAAGGATATGCGACCGGTCCAACTGGCTGAACAAGTCATGAAATCCTTGAACATTACACCAATTATTGAACCAATCCGCGGTGGAACAGATGGCTCCAAAATTTCCTTCATGGGCATCCCAACCCCAAACATCTTCGCAGGTGGTGAAAATATGCACGGTCGGTACGAGTTCGTCAGCCTTCAAACCATGGAAAAAGCCTGTGATGTCATTATCGGTATTGCCAGCCAAGAACTCTCACTCCCCCCTAAACCGTAACTAGCAACAGCAGCTAATGTGCATAATTCTAACCTACTAGCTGAACTTTGGAATCCTCACAAATCTGTTTTTGAGGATCGTGCTTCTATTGACAAACCTGTACCAGAAGGATATATACAGGATACAGCTCGTAGCTCCTATCCCAGCACTCCACTTACCGAGATCGACAAGAAGTTTAGTCCTCAGTTAGCCCGTGTTCCTTGTCGGGTAGAACCTGTCTTTGGTGTTATTGAAAACACTATGAAAAGCAATACTTTCCGAGGTATTGGTTTTAACCCAAGTGATTCATACAGAATTCAAAAAACTTCCAGAACCTTTGCTATACTAGGGGTTTCTGGAAGTTTTTGCTTTTGAATACTTGGGTGAGATATTTGATTGGATAAAAAAGGGGCCCTTACGATATCAGACTGCTTCCATTCTATAGTCATTTGAAACAAGAACAAGACAACAAAGCCTCCAGAAAATTGTCATAATCGGGCAATACTTTTCTAAGGTGTTTTTTCATATGAGCCCATGTGTTTTCAATGGGATTATACTCATGTGAGTAGGGGGGGAAGAGGCAAGAGTTTATGTCCTTGTTCTTCGCACAATACTTTTAAGCGACTCATTCTATGAAATCTTGCATTATCCAGAATGATAACGGATGGGCTGTCCAAACTAGCTAGTAAAAATTGTTGAAACCAGGCTTCGAAAAAATCACTGGTCATGGTATCTTCATAAGTCATAGGAGCTACAAGTTCACCATCTACCTGACCTGCAACTAAAGATATCCGTTGGAATCTTCTTCCAGATATCTTACCTTCTATCAACTGTCCCTTCAAAGAGCGTCCGTATTCCCGATAGAAATAAGTTTCAAACCCTGTCTCATCAATATAAACAGGAACTATATCCCTTAAATTATCCAATTCTTTAAGGAATTGAGCTACTTTTTCGGGATCTTGTTCGTAGTAGGTAGTTCTCTTTTTTTTCGAGTATATCCCATAGCTTTAAGAGCATAATGAATAGCTGTTGGATGACATTCAAACTCAGCAGCTATTTCAGTCAAATAGGCATCTGGATGGATTTCAAGATAACTCTTTAACTTATCTCTATCAACTTTTCTTGGGGTGGTTCCTTTAACTTGGTGATGAAGCTCTCCTGTTTTCTCTTTTAATTTAATCCATTGATAAATGGTAGTACGAGAAATTTGGAAAACAGTTGCTGCTTCAGAAATACTGCCAATATTCTCACAATATGAAAGAACTTTTTTACGAAAATCTACTGAATATGCCATAAAAATAGTATAGCACAAAGTGTGCGGTTTCTGTTTCATTCTACTATAATACTCAATGAAAATCAAAAATTACACTAGAAAGTGAGATGCAAACAGTACTAGAGTGCAGCAAGGCGAAACTGACAATAGCTAAATTTTATTTTTGAAGAGTATAACTCAAACGATTTTGAATGCAACGTAAGCGCCCAATAACAGGGTATATTGAAAAACCTCCGAGATTGTAAGCAGCTTGCTTTGAATCTCGGAGGTTTCTTTAACGACAATGCTCTTGTATTTGTTTTGCCCATGGTAAATAAGCCTCCAGAACATCCTTTTTTTCGAGAGTCTCCTCGTTTGGTAAATGTTCTAGTAGGAAGACTATGTATTTTTCACTGTCCATCTGGTGGAGTTTGGCTGTCTCAATTAGAGTCATGATAATCGCACTAGACTCTGCTCCCTCTGAACTCTGGGAGAACAACCAATTCTTGCGCCCCATTACTAAGGATTTGATAGCTCTTTCTGCCAAATTATTGGATAGAACGAGACGTCCATCCTCCAGTACAGTTTTGAATGTGGACTCATAATCCAAACTGTATTTGAGAGCACGGCCTAACTTGGATTCTGGTAGGACATACTGCTCCCGACACCATTCAAAGAATTCTTCCATCAAAGGACGGAGTTGTTCTTGTCGTTTTTGATGTCTCACTTCTAGGTCTAGTTCCTCCCACTGTTTCTCTAAGGCAAACATCTGGTCACAATAGCCTAATCCCTTTTTGGCTAGGGAATTCGAGTCCGCATTCTTAGGCGTCGCTTCAAAGAACTTCCGCCGAACATGGGCCCAACATCCCACCAGAGTGGCCTCATCTAAGGACCTATAGGCTGACCACATATCACAGTGAAGGTAACCTTTGAAATCATTGAGGACTTCCTTGGCAACTTGTCCATTGCGCCTTTGGTTGTGGTGATAGAGTATGATACCTTGTTCCTCATTTTTTCCAGATAGAAAAGTCCAGAAATAGGTCAGGTTGGTGTCACTTTCTAAGACTCTATAGGAGGTCTCATCTGCATGGAGAACAGATTGTTCTCTCAAGATATCTGAGAGTAGACTATAAAGAGGCTTTAGGTAATATTGAGCAGACTTAATATGCCAGTTAGCGATCTCTTTCCGACTAATTGGAAGACCTAGTTTTTCCCAATCGGATTCCTGTCTATAGTTTGGAACCTTCAAGTTAAATTTTTGGTGAATGGTATGAGCTATGATAGATGCAGACCCTAGACTATGGGCTAGTGGGGCTTTCGGCACAGGAGCTTTAAGGATTTTATCCTTATCTGACTTCTCACTACAAGTCTGGCATTTATAGGCATGTTGGATATGATCAAGCCGTTTGAGTTGAACAGGAATAAAAACTAGCTCTTGGCGTTTCAATTCTGTACCAATTTCTTTTAAGTCTCCATCACAATCTGGACAGACACATTCCTCCAAGCGATGGTGTACTTCCTCCGCTTGGAATTGATTCAGGATTGCTTGCTTGCGTCCTTTGGATTTGGCTCTTTTGTAAGTAATTGTTTCTGTTTCACCTGGGTAAGTCGAAATCTTCTTGGCTAGGTGTTTCCTCTTCTTCGAAAAGACTCATTTGGCCTGGTTGTACAATATTTTTTTCAGATGACTTGCCATATAGCTTTTGAGTGAGGTAGGCCACCTGTTCACGAAGGAGGGAGATTTCATCCGTCAGACTTTGAATGGTAGCTGCTTGCTTTTTAATAATTTCCAATAGTTCGTCCAAGATTCTATTCTCCCTTCATTAATACTTTGATTATACCCAAAAAACAGCCGTAATTTCAATAGAAATCACGACTGTTTGTAGTTTTTATGATGGGAGTAATGGAAAAACCTTTCATGAGCCATTCAACTTGTTCAGAATTCAGCTCTTTTACCTCCTTCTCATCAGAAGACCAGTTTATACTTAACAAAAATCAAAATCTGAATTATAATAGATATTATGGAATTCACACAAGATCAAATTAATGAATTAAAATCAGCTCTCAAAAATAAACAACTTTCTGCTTATCACAACCGTATTCAAGCA
>NZ_JACBXX010000114.1 GCF_013415245.1 Streptococcus danieliae
GTCTATGATAAGTAGCGTAGTCTTTATTTCTAAGAGCTAATCTCAATTCAGTTTCTTGTTGTTTATCTAATTTCAATTTCATACAATCTATTATAATTCAAAATTCGATTTTTATTTAGTATAAAAACATATAAATCAATAATAAGCGAAAGATTCCCGGAGTACCAAATCACTGGAATCTTTTTTCTCACCAATCCCCCTTCCAACCATCAAAAAAACTCCCCTGATCCTATCAGGAGAGTCTAGTCCTAGACCGAGCAAGAGCTCAGTCAGGGATCATTTCCAAAAATCATCAAAAATGGTAATCGGTAAGTGGCGTTTGTGTTCTGCTTTAAACCATAGTTCTTCGATCCGAGCTTGGTCTTGGACAGCTACGATTTTTCCTTCTAAGTAGTCATCAATGGCTTGATAGGAAACGCCGAGGGCTTGTTCGTCCGCTAGAAGAGGTTTTTCTTCTTCTAGGTCAGCTGTCGGTATTTTTTCATAGAGGGCAGCTGGGGCATTCAAGGCTTGTAAAAGCTGGCGTCCCTGACCCTTGTGTAGGCGGTAGAGGGGCAAAATATCTGCTGCTCCATCACCAAACTTGGTAAAGAATCCTGTTAGATTCTCGGCTGCGTGATCAGTTCCGATAACGGCTCCTTGCTGGGCTCCAGCAAGGGCATATTGAACCTGCATGCGAGCTCTGGCTTTCACATTCCCTTTGTTAAAATCGGTAATCACTTGGCCTGCTGCTTCTAAACTAGCAACGAGGGCGTCAACACTTGGTTTGATATTAACGGTAACCACCTGGTCGGCTTGGATAAAGTCTAAGGCAGCTTGGGCGTCAGCCTCATCCAATTGCTGGCCATAGGGGAGACGAACCGCTATAAATTGATAGCTGGCATCGCCTGTTTCCTGGCGTAGTTCTTCGATAGCCAGCTGGGCCAAACGTCCAGCTAGGGTTGAATCCTGGCCGCCTGAGATCCCTAGGACATAGGACTTCAAAAAGGGATGTTTTAACAGGTATTCCTTTAGGAGATCCAGACTCCGACGAATTTCAGCTTGGGGATCAATAACGGGCTGAACCCCAAGCGTTTGGATAATCGTTTCTTGCAGGGTCATGCGTCCACTCCTTCTTCTAAAGCCTGACGGCGAACTTTTTCAATCAAGTTCATCTTGTTTTCCCAAACATCACGCGCCAAATCAACCGGATAATCTTGAGGATTCAAGACCCGCTTGTATTCATCCCAAAGATTGTCAAAGGCTGTCCGGGCATGTTCCTGAATCTCCACCAGACTTGGGGACTGGTAAATCAAACGTCCCTCATCATAGATTGGGACCAGCATCGGAATTGCCTCGAAGTCCCGTACTTTTTTGTTGATGTAGGTGTAGGTCGGATGGAACATGTCCAATTCTTCCAGCTGGTTAACATCCTGATCGGCAAAGGAAATGTAATCTCCCTCAGACTTAGCCTTGGCACGACTGGTAATTCGCCAAACTTGTTTTTTACCAGGAGTAGAAACTTTTTCAGCATTGCTGGAAAGCTTGATGGTATCCCGCATCTGTCCATTTTCATCTTCAATGGCCACAATTTTGTAAACAGCCCCCAGAGCTGGCTGGTCGTAAGCTGTAATTAACTTGGTCCCGACTCCCCAGACATCAATTTTAGCCTTTTGCATCTTGAGGTTCAAAATCGTTGTCTCATCTAAATCATTGGATGCGTAGATTTTTGCCTCTGTAAATCCAGCATCATCCAGTTGCTGGCGTACTTTTTTAGAAATATAAGCAATATCGCCCGAATCAATTCGAACACCCAAGAAATTAATTTGGTCTCCCATTTCCTGGGCCACACGAATAGCCGCAGGCACACCAAGTCGTAGCGTATCATAGGTATCGACCAAGAAGACGCAGTTGCGATGGGTTTTGGCATAAGCCTTAAAGGCTTGGTAATCATTCCCGTAGACTTGGACAAGCGAATGGGCATGGGTCCCTGCCACTGGAATGGCAAACCGTTTTCCAGCCCGGACATTACTGGTCCCAGAGGCGCCTCCAATAAAGGCCGCTCGGGTTCCCCAAATGGCTGCATCCATTTCCTGGGCCCGGCGAGTCCCAAATTCCAAGAGTGGCTCATCCCCAATCACGGATTTGATCCGCGCAGCCTTGGTCGCAATCAAGGTTTGGTAGTTGATAATATTCAGCAGGGCTGTTTCCACTAACTGACACTGGGCTAGGGGTCCCTCAATCTGCATCAAGGGCTCATTGGCAAAAACCAAATCCCCTTCTTGCACAGAGCGAACCGTTATCTGCAATTGAAAATCAGCTAGGTAGTTCAGAAAATCGTCTTCATAACCTTGATCACGGAGATAGGCTAGGTCAGATTCTGTAAAGCGCAGTTCCTCCAAATATTGGATAACCCGCTCCAAGCCAGCAAAAACGGCATAACCATTTTTAAAGGGCAATTTTCGAAAATACAACTCAAACACAGATTGCTTATTATGAATCCCTTGCTCAAAGTAGACTTGCATCATATTGATTTGATACAAATCGGTATGCAGGGTCAAACTATCATCTGGATACATAAAAACTCCTCCAAAAATACTAGTCCTATTATACCATACGAAAGACGTTGGAAACAGAGGATTCTGTAGAGCAGGTATCTGCAGCAAAAAAGCCGGGACTAGCCCAGCTTTTAGATTATTGTTCTGAAATGTATTTATAGACCTGTTGACCAGCAACAGCGCCATCACCAACAGCTGTAGTGATTTGACGAAGGTCTTTCTGACGAATATCTCCAACAGCATAGATGCCATCGACCTTGGTTTTCATTTCCTTATCGGTAGGGATCCAGCCGTTTTCATCGGTGATTCCTAGGTCTTTGACAAATTCACTCACCGCATCCAAGCCGACATAGATAAAGACAGCTCCGAAGGCTTCTTCTGTCACCATGCCTGTTTTGACATTTTCTAAGACAACGCTTTGAACTTTACGCTCGTCGCCTTTGATTTCCTTAACGACACTATCCCAGATAAAGCGGATTTTTTCATTGGCAAAGGCACGATCTTGGAGAACCTTTTGGGCCCGAAGTTCGTCACGACGGTGAACAATCGTTACACTTTTACCCATTTGCGTTAAGAAGAGGGCTTCTTCAACGGCTGAATCGCCGCCCCCAACAACCAAAATGTCTTCATCACGGAAGAAGGCACCATCACAGACCGCGCAGTAGGAAACACCGCGGCTGTTGTATTCTGCCTCACCAGGAACGCCTAGCGAGCGGTGAGCTGATCCTGTCGCCACAACAACGGTCTTGGCTTGGAAGTCCCCTGAATCTGTGTGAACAATCTTATGGTCTCCCTGATCTTCAACCGATGACACCAATCCGAAAATGTATTCGACTCCAAAACCTTCTAAGGGTTGGAACATGTGATCTGCCAACTCTGGACCAGAAACCTTGGCAAAACCTGGATAGTTTTCAATATCAGCTGTGTTATTCAACTGACCACCAGGAATCCCACGCTCGAGAAGGGCAACCTTGAGGTTCCCACGAGCTGCATAGAGGGCAGCGGTCATTCCAGCTGGGCCAGCTCCAATAATAATTGTATCGTACATAGAGTTTCTCCTTAGAATTCTTCTACTGTCATTATAGACCCCTAGAAGCTTTATTTCAAGAAAGTCGACCTAGAAGACAATCAAGAGGGCCATTACCGCAAAGGAAAAGATTGGAATCACCAAACAAGAGGCAATCAAGACCTCATGTCGCATTTGTCGTTTCTCAATTCCCTTAGACAAGCCTTGAAAATAATAATAGACCCCTAAAAACAGCACCAGCAGACTTGTCACCAACAGGCTCTGAAAATAGAGCGTCAGCATTTGCGCCAACATCCTTAAACCGCCTCTTCTCTACGATAATTGGCCAAGAAGTTCTTGGTCCGCTCTTGCTTGGGATGGTGGAAAATTTGCTCCGGAGTTCCCTCTTCGATAATTTTTCCTTTTTCCAAGAATAAAACACGATCTGCTACTTGCTCGACAAAGGCCATATCGTGACTCACCAAAATCATGGTTTGCCCGTCCTCGGCGGCCTGGCTAATCGCCTTTTCCACTTCGCGGACCAACTCAGGATCCAAGGCAGAAGTCGGTTCATCCAGTAAAAGCACACTTGGTTTCATAGCTAGGGCACGGGCTAAACCAACCCGTTGTTTTTGTCCCCCAGATAGTTGTTTGGGATACTGGTCCACCTTATCGGCCAGACCGACCTTGGTTAACTCCTTAAGCGCTAAATCTTTGGCCTTGGGGACAGGCATTTTCTTAACCTGGACCAAGCCCTCCATGACATTTTCCAAAACGGTCCGTCTGGAAAAGAGATTAAACTGCTGGAAAACCATCGATAAGCGTTGGCGTAGATCTAGGATGTCATCCTTGCCTGCAGTTTTAACATCTAAAAGGCTATCACCGATTTGAATGGTTCCGGCATCAGCGGTTTCCAAAAAATTGAGGCTCCGTAGAAAGGTTGACTTACCAGCTCCTGAAGAACCAATCAGGGCAATCACTTCGCCCTGATGGATTTCCATATCCAACTTGTCCAAGACTACTTGTTTTCCGAATTTTTTACTCAATCCCTTAATCGTAATCATCTGAGACCTCCTATTCATCGCCAATCGCCAGGCGGCGTTCCCACCAGCGTCCAAACTGCTCGACTAGGATGCTCACACCCCAGTAAACAAGGGAAACAGAGATAAAGCGTTCAAAGTAACGGTAATCTGTTCCACCCAAAATTTGAGCCTGGGCAAAGATTTCCACAACCCCAGCATTAAAGGCCAGAGAGGTCCCCTTGGTCAGACCAATCAAATTGTTGATCAAGGTTGGGAGGGCAATCACAGCCGCATTGGGGAAAACCACACGGCGGTAGACTTGGCTTTCGGTCATCCCTAAACTGCGGGCAGCCTCCACCTCACCTGGATCCACCGCTAAGATGGCTGCCCGAATGGTCTCACTAGCATAGGCTGCCTCATTAAAGGCAAAGGCTACAATGGCAAAGACAGCTGCCGGGATGGCATTAATATTCCATGCAGTCCCCAAACTCTGATTCAAAGCCTTCAAGAGGAGGGGAATCCCGTAGTAGGTTAACATCAGTTGTACCAAAATCGGGGTTCCACGCAAAAAGCTGACAAAAACAGCTTGAATCGGGTATAAAATCCGCACCCGCCGAATTTTAACCAGGGCAAACAGAATCGCCAACATTAAGCCAAAGATCGAACCGGCCAAGGTCAAGCCCAAAGTAATGGGCAACCGTTCCAGAATCCGTGGCAGTCCATCAAAAACTGCCCGTACACTAAACAATTGACCATCTGGCAAACTGTTCATTAGATTTTCATAAAAAGTTACTCCTAGATTAGGAATCATACACTACCTCTTACTTCCTAAAAGGTCTGTCGCTTCGCCTTGCGTTCTGCACGGCCTTGGGCTCTGCGTTCAGCCCTCTTGGTTTTTCTTCGTTTTTCATTAACGGCCCACTGAATTTTTTTCTTATAGCCCGGCTTAATTTTCTTTTTCTTCTTTTTGACCAAGCCGATCATCTCAGTGTCCAGTTTTTCCCGTTTTTTCTCCCGTTGTGCCCGACGATCCCGGTCATAGGTTTCAACAAATTCTCCGTCCTTGATTTCTTTTGGAATAAAACGGATGCCCATTTTTTCCAAATCACGGATGGCTGAATCATCTTGTGGCGAATAGAGGGTGATGGCCGTTCCATCCAAGCCATTCCGGCCAGTCCGACCAACCCGGTGGATGAAAAAGGAAAGATCCTGAGGAATCGCATCATTGATGACATGGCTGACTCCTTCAATATCAATCCCACGGGCTGCAAGGTCTGTCGCTACCACAAAGCTATAGTCCAGGTTTTTAATCTGGTTCATGGTCCGTTTTCGTTCACGGGCTGGGATATCTCCATGGATGCGCGCAACTTTTAGTCCTTGTTGCTGCAAATAGAGATATAACTCCTCTGCTCGGTCCTTGGTATTGACAAAAATCATCGCCAAGTACGGCTGCATCATTTGCGACATCTGATAAATCAAGGCATTCCGATCGCGTCCTTTAGTCGACACCAACCAGTTGTCGATAGTATCTGAAATCACCGTTTTGGTTGCAATCTGCTCCATCACCGGTTGTTGCAAATACTTCTTCAGGAAGGGTTGCAGTTTTTGCGGAATGGTCGCTGAAAAGACCAGAATTTGGACATCTTTGGGCAAACGTGAAGCGATCCGATCGACCGTTTCTAAAAAGCCCATATCCAGTGTCATATCCGCCTCATCAACAACAAAGGTTCTTGTTTTATGAATATCCAAATCGCCACTATCGACCAGGTCATAAATACGACCTGGTGTCCCGATAACAAGGTGGGGTTGGCTCTTAGCCAGACGCTCAATTTGACGCGCCTTATCAGTCCCACCCACATAATTGGCTAAACGAACAGAGAAGGGTGCGTGGCTCGCCAGCTGCTTACAGGCTTGGTAGATTTGTTCGGCCAGCTCTCGACTAGGCGCGGTGATCACAGCCTGAGTATAATCACTATCCTCTAATTGCTGAAAGATTGGTAGTAAAAAGGTGTGGGTTTTACCAGAACCGGTCTTCGATTCTCCCACCAAATCCTTCCCAGCCAAGACAACCGGAATCAACCGTTCCTGAACCTCAGTCGGTTGGTAAAAGTTGATTTCCTTCAAAGCTTGCTGAAGAAAGTCCTTTAATTGAAAATCAGTAAATTTCATGCTTCACTTCCTTTTCTAACTTCCTTCCATTATAGCATTTTCAGTGAACGATAGACACAAATAGGTTTAAATCGTTGAAAAATAAGGTTTCATAAGACTAGAACCTCCTGCCACTTTCTCCAAAAATCTACAAAAGTTTCCACCTTGTGCCCCTTTTTTGCCCCCTGGGAAAATAAGAAAAAGGCTGGAAAAATCCAACCTTTGAGCTTTATCGATACAAAATGGATAGGGCTATCAGCGAAGTGGTCAAGCCCAAGCCCCAGAGGAAGAAATCAACCTGCCATTCAGACCAGGCTGATCCTCGTCCAGACAGTCCACCTAATTCCAGATGGTGGTGGAAGGGGGTCATCCGGAAAATGCGGCGACCTTCTCCATATTTCTTACGGGTATATTTGAAATAGGCCACTTGCAGCATAACAGAGGAGGTTTCAAGAACATACACCAACCCAATCAGCAAGAGAGTCCATTCTTGGTGGAGCACCATAGAAATAGCTGCCAACATTCCACCAAGGGCTAGGCTACCAACATCCCCCATAAAGACCTTAGCCGGTTTGCGGTTATAGAGGAAAAAGCCTAACAAACCACCAATCAAACTGGCAATGACCAACAGGATGTCCCACTGCTCTTGCATGAAGGCAATCACCCCATAGGCTGACAAAGAAATCACAACGGAAATACTGGATAAACCATCAATGCCATCCGTCAAATTCACCGCATTGGAGAAACCAACCAACCAAAACAAGACAAAAGGCAGATAGAGAGCTCCCAGCTGCAAGGAATAACCAAAAACATTCAAGGTTCCACCCTGGCTATCTGCAATCAGAAAGAAGAGGAGTCCGCCCACTAGTTGCAAGAGCAACTTTTGCCGCGGATTCAACCCCTCATTGATCCGCCGAAAGACTTTTAAGAAATCATCTAAAAAGCCAACCAAACCATATAAGACAAGGATCAAAAGAACCATCCCGGCACTCGCTGTCCATTGGCCTGACCAAAGCAGACTCAAGAAGGCTACCAGGCTGCCAACGAGCAGAAAGACAATTCCTCCCATGGTCGGCGTCCCCGCCTTGGCTTGGTGCTGCTTGACATCTTCATGCATCTGCTGGCCAGAAATTTTGGCCTTATTATAGGTCTGAATGAAAATGGGCATTAAAAGAACGGTCAGCACAAACGAAATGAGGCCAACAAAAAATTCGGTATTCATATTAGTCTCCCAAGGTCACTTTTATTTTTTTAACTTTCTTCAATTGCGTATTCGGATCAACATCTTGAGCAACAACATGGCTACCAGAACCCCGAATATCCACTTCAATATCCGTCCACTTGCCAAACTGTTTCATCATTTGTTTATTCCATCCATAGAAATCCGGAACTTCTTCAAAACTATTGGTGAGAACCAGCACTTGTTGATTGGCTTTTAAGCGATCACCCGTATCGGCAGAGATTTTCCGAATTGAAGTCCCCGTACCAAGAATAATCGGTTGCACCAGATTTTGCCGCAGAACATCCGCTAGACTTCCAGGGGACATCTCTGAAGTGTCCGGCATTTTATAAGTCAATTCCTTGGTTACCTCGTTCAAAACTGGACTTAGCTCCGTTAAATTCAAGGTGTCCTTCATGGCAATCGCTTCTTCCATAATTGGATTGACAAAGTCACGCCACATGAGTGGATCAAATTTTTCAGGTTGGGCTGTTGCCACATACATGATGAAATCTGGATCTTCTGCCGATGACATGGCAACCACCGAGTTCATATAAGTGTTTTCCAAATAACCGGTTCCATCCTCTTTGGCGATCTCGGCCGTTCCCGACTTAACGGCTAGAGCCTGGCCACCTGCCTGGATAATCGGTCCCTGCAAACTTAAATCGGAAGACCATTTGTCATACAAGGTTCCATAATAGGGATCTGTCCCAACCGTCACCATGTACTCACGAGTCTCACGCGCCGCCTTCTCCGAAACTGGATTCCCCATAATCTCAAGACCAGCCTTGCGCGCTGCATCTTGCTTCTGATCATAAATCGCGGAAATAAACTTCGGCTGAATCATCACCCCATCATTGGCAATGGCTGAAAAAGCACGCAGCATCTGTACCTGGGTCGTTGAAATCCCTTGGCCAAAAGCAGACATGGCAATCGAAACGACATTGTCAGCCGGCAACAAGCCTGCTGACTCATTGCCCATCCCAAAGCGCGTTGGAACGCCAAAACGGAAACGAGATAAGTAGTCTAACCACTTGTCATCCCCCATTTTTTGCTCCAGCAAAACCATCCCAACGTTGGATGAGTAGGCAAATCCCTGGGCAAAACTCATCACCTGCCCCGTCGAGGTTCCGTTATTGACCGACCAGTCACGGATGGTCGCATCAATCACGTTCAGCTGTGTATTGTCAAAGAGCTCATTCGGCGGGAAGGTGTTGTTGTCAATAGCAGCAGCCAGGGTCATGACTTTCATCGTCGAACCCGGCTCAAAGTTACTTTGATAAAGGGTAGAGGACCAGGTGAAGTTTTCATCATCCAAGCCCTCCTTGGTATCCGGGTTAAAAGTTGGCCTTTGGGTGTGGGCTAAGATTTCGCCTGTTTTAGCCGAAACCAGTGTTGCCGATGCCCACTTCCCGCGTGTTTTTTCCTGGAACAGATCCATTTGTGTTTCTAAGTAGGTTTGCAGATTGACAGACAGGGTCGTGTAGACATCCTGACCATCAATCCGTTTGCTCTCCACTTTTTCGGTCCCCGGAATAATACTACCGACCCGGTTCTTCTCATAGGTGGTCACACCGTCTGTTCCTGCCAAGATACTATTCATGGAAGCTTCCAGCCCTGTGTTTCCAACCAAGGTTTTGCTACCATCCTCATGTTCTGTGAGCTGGGCTAAACCAATAAACTGAGAAGCAAAGTTCCCATTTGGATAACTACGACTCGGACTGGTTGAGAAATCAATCCCTTTAATACCTGCCTTCTCAGCCGCCTTCTTGAGGTCGGTCATGGTTCCATAGGACAAATTATTTCCCTTGGTTCCAAATGAGACCTGGCGTAGTCCTTCCTGGCGCAACTGCTTGAGAACATAGTCCGAATCCATTTCTAGGTATTCCTTAAACAGATCCGCTACTTGTCCATACTGGTCAGCATCGACATAGAGCTTCTCCCCCTTGGCAGAGACATACTCCTTATCAATAACCGCAAAAACATTATAGGTCGTTGAATCTTCCGCAATCGGAATCCCATTACGATCATAAATGGTTCCCCGTTTGGCTGGATTGACACGAATTTCCTGGTGAACCCGTCTCGCCGCCTCCGATAAATCTACACCAAATTTAGTATCTGTTCCTATAATCACAGCAAAGTTAATCAGAAACACAAAAAAGAGAAAGACTGTCAGAACACTTAATTGTTTTCCCACCCTTTGCCGATTTTCTATCGGGCTTTTCCGTCCTTTTAAGACAAAATGACGCACCCGTTGCCACAATCGTTTCATGGTTTTTCCGCCGTTACTAAATTATCATTTTTTACAGTCATGCCCTGCTCATCTGCCAATTTTTGGAAACGATCATAGCGGCTTAGCTCATTCACCCGCTGTTTGGCCTCTGTGATTTCCGTTTCCTTGCTTTCAACTTGGGAATTTAAAGTCGCTAAATCCCGCTCGACCTGGAGCATCTGGGTCTGTAAAAAAATTGTTGTGATAGCGACAATCACCGTTGTCGCTACAATAGTTCCATAAAAAATCTTTTCCAAATTGGTTAGGGGGCGTCTCAGTCTCCCCAAACCTCTAGATTCTTGAGCCATAAAAACTCCTTATTTGATTCGCTCTAGTACACGCAACTTGGCCGAATGAGCGCGATTATTGGCTTCCAATTCCTCATTGGAAGGTAGAATTGGCTTGCGATTGACCAGGCGGAAGTCAGCTTCCATTTGACTCGGTAGCAGGGGGATCCCTTTGGGAATCTCAATGGTCGAAGCTTCTTTGAAAAGAAGTTTGGTCAACCGATCCTCCAAAGAATGGAAGGTAATGACCGAAATCCGACCACCTGGCTTGAGCAAGTCCATAGCTTGCTGCAAGGAAGTCTCCGCTGCTCCTAACTCATCATTGACCTCAATCCGAATCGCTTGGAAAATTTGCTTGGCCGGATGCCCTTTTTTCTTGAGTTCCTTGGCTGGCTTCGCAGATTTGATAATCTCGGCCAATTGCGTTGTTGTCTCAATTGGGGCCAGTGCTCGCGTTTTTTCGATTTTTCGCGCCACTTGTTTGGAAAATTTATCTTCCCCATATTTAAAAAAGATCCGCACCAAATCCTCATAAGGATAGTCATTGACCACGACCTGGGCCGTCAAAGCTGCTGACTGGTCCATCCGCATATCTAACGGAGCGTCCTGTTTATAGGAAAAACCACGCGCACGCTGGTCCAACTGCGGACTTGAAACTCCTAAATCATAACAGATTCCATCAATCGCTTGGACACCCAGCCTTGCTAGTGCCGCCTGCAGATTTCGGAAATTGTCTTGAATAAAGGTCACCATTCCCTTCTCCACATAGGGTGCTAGGCGAACCTGGGCATGGCGAATCGCGTCTTCATCTTGATCGAAGGCATACAAATGGCCTTCTTCACTCAACTGAGATAGAAGGTACTCACTATGACCAGCTCCGCCCAGGGTCGCATCTACATAGACACCGTCAGGCTTGATGTTTAAGGAATCAACTGTTTCCTTTAATAAAACCGTTACATGATGGAATTCTTTTTTCATATCCAAACCATTATACCCCAAAGCCCAACCTTTTTCAAAAAACACCCTCCCCTTCCTCCACTTTCCTTGCTGCAGCATTACAAAAATATGGTAGAATAAACACATCATTTCAAAAGGATTATCGAGTCTATGTATCGTTTTTTAACCAGCCAACCTCCAGCGCGGCGGATCTTTATTAGCTTCGCCCTGGTGAGTTTTCTTGGATCGCTTGCCTTGAGCCTGCCCATTGCCCAGACTCCGACATCTTTAGCGACTTATTTTGATCATCTCTTTATGGCCGTGTCCATGGTCTGTGTAACCGGACTATCGGTGGTCCCCCTTTCGGAAACCTACAGCATTTGGGGCCAAATCATCGCCATGCTGCTCATTCAGATTGGCGGCCTTGGTTTCATTAGTTTTATTGGTATTTTTTATTTACAATTCCAACAAAAGCTGAGTTTTTCCAACCGAGCTGCCATCCAAGAAAGCACTAGTTACACCCAACCCCGGTCCTTAAAAAGTTTTGTAAAATCGGTATTTCTCATCACCTTCCTCTTGGAAGGAATCGGTGCTCTCCTCCTAAGTTTTCGCTTTGTCCCCTTGCTAGGCTGGGCTGAAGGTCTGTTCACTTCGATCTTTCTGGCTGTCTCAGCATTTTGCAATGCGGGCTTCGATAACTTGGGACGCTCCAGTTTGATTCAGTATCAGACCGATCCGCTGGTCATCTTGACCATTTCCTTTCTCATTATCACAGGCGGTTTAGGATTTTCTGTCTGGTTTGATCTCCAGACCAACTTACTGGAAAAACACCCATTGAAATGCCTTCGCTTTCATACGAAAATTGTTTTAGGAGCCTCGCTTTTCTTATTGGCTTTCGGAACCATTTCCACCCTGATTAGCGAATACCACAACCCTGCTACCTTGGGGACCTTAAATTTCTGGGATAGTTTTTTAGTCGCCTTCTTCCAGAGTGTGACCGTACGAACCGCTGGTTTTTCAACCGTCGACTTTACCCAAATGCGACCAGCCAGTATTATTTTCCTGGCCCACCAGATGTTTATCGGTGGCGCTCCAGGCGGAACCGCTGGCGGTCTGAAAGTAACCACCTTCCTGGTCCTCTTGGCCTATGCCAGAGCGGAGATTCTTGGACTACCACATGTAAACTTGTGGAAACGAACAGTTTCTCCAAAGACAGTCCAAAAGTCCTTCACCATTCTCATGGTCTACTTTGTTTCCCTCATGTCCAGTCTCGCCCTCCTATCCTACTTCGATGGCGATAGTCATCGCTTCCTCTATATCATGATGGAAGCTGTCTCCGCCCTCTCAACAGTCGGGGTTAGTGCCAACCTTACGCCAACCCTAAATCAGGCTTGTTTAACCATCATCATGCTCCTGATGTTTATGGGTCGGATTGGCCCCCTAACGCTCTTAATTTCCTTTGCCGATCGAACACCTAGTCGAAAATCAACTCTGAAATATGCCAAAGCCAATCTCTTGGTTGGCTAGAAAGGATTCGCATGCCAAAACCAACTATTGGCGTTCTAGGCCTAGGGGTCTTTGGACGCAGCATTGTCAATACCCTCAGTAAATTTGATTGTGATATTATCGCCGTGGATGACCATGAAGATGCCATTAACCACGTTGAACCCCTGCTAACTCACGGGGTTGTTGGCGATTTTACCGACTTTGACCTCCTCCAAGCAGCCGGAATTGATACCTGCGATACGGTTGTCGTGGCCACCGGCCAGCACCTAGAATCCAGCGTCTTGGCGGTTATGCACTGCAAAACGCTCGGTGTTGAAAAAGTAATTGCCAAGGTCAAAAGCAAAACGACCCGACAAGTCCTTGAAAAAATCGGGGCCGACCGTGTCATCTCCCCCGAACGAGAGACCGGCGTCTCCCTGGCCAAGCACATCCTCCACCGGGAAACAACCGACATTATTCAATTAGACCGAGATGTCTCCGTCATTGAGTTTTACCCTCCCAAACGCTGGATTGGAAAATCCTTGGCCCAATTGGAATTGCGCAAACACTTCCAGCTAAACATCATCGGCTTCCGAGAACACCGCAATAGCGACCTCAACATCCACCTAACCCCCAACTACACCTTTAAAGAAGGGGAACTCTTAATGGCCGTAACCGAAAGCCAGATTGTGGATAATTTTGAAAAAGTAATCAATCTACTCTAAGTTATACTACTTTCATTTTAAAAAGGAGTGGGACAGAACTACCACCAGTTCTTGTCTCACTCCTTTTTTTATTCATTGAAGACAAGGTCTGACCTTGTCAAACATCAGGACTCAAGCCTGTTCTTAAAAATCTGCCTGGTCTGGATCCAACTGCCCCTTAACTCCTTGGAGTTGGTCCAAGACCTCGATGGCTTTGGGAGCAATGGCCAGTCCTTCAATGGCTAAATTAGCCTGGATATTTTCTGGGCTAGTTGATTTTGGCAGAGGCAAGAACCCTTTGTCCAAGGACCAAGCCAAGGCTAGTTGGGCCAAGGTTAGGCCTGCTTCACGCGCCAACTGAGCTGCTTCTTCATTTTCAAACAGAGTTCCTGTTCCAAATGGGCTATAAGCTTCTAGCAGGATTCCCTTATCTTGGCAGTAGGCAACCAGTTCTTTTTGCGGGGTTCCCGGCGCCAGCATGACCTGGTTCACATGGGGCGTTACTTCTGCGCTCTCCAGCAAGGCTTCTAAGTGGTGCACCATAAAGTTCGATACACCGATAGCCTTGATTTTCCCTTCCTGGTAAAGAGACTCCAAGCCTTTCCAAACCAAGGCATTCCGTTCCTGCCAAGGAAGGCTGTCTCGACTAGCTGCTGGATTTGGCCAGTGGATCAAAACGAGGTCTAGATAATCCACGCCTAGTTTGTCCATCGACTCTAGAATCGACAAACGCGTATCTTCCACACCAATCTTGTCATTCCAAACCTTGGTGGTCACAAAGATCTTTTGCCGATCCAGGCCACTTTCCGCCAAGGCACGGCCGACACTGGCTTCATTTCCATAGATTTGTGCAGTATCAATATGGCGATAACCGGCTTCCAAGGCATAAGAAACTGACTGAACCGCCAATTCCCCATCCGGAATTTGCCAGGTTCCAAAACCAATCTTAGGAATTTGAATCCCATTTGCAAGTGTATAGACTTCCATCTCAGTCCTCCTTTGTTTTCCTATCACTACTATAGCAAAATCTACTGCCAATTACCAAGATTTGTACAAAGAACGGCTGGTTTTCCCAGCCGTTCTTTGTACATTAATCTTCCCGATCCCGGCCATGGAGGCCTTTTTCTTTTTGAATCTGTTTCAATTTTTCAGGCGTCACATCATTGCCATCCTCGTCAACCAATTTGATCCCCTCAATATGGGCCTGCAAACTGCGGCGATAGCCTTGAATGTACTCCTTGCGAAGAGCCGCTTGCTCTTCCAATTCCGCCTCCGTTAGACCAACCTCTTTTTTCTTCTTGGCCAACTCATTGATGCGTTCGATTTTTGAATCTTCCATTTTGTCTCCTATTTGGTTTGAAGTAAGGTAAAGTGGGCGAGACGGCTAGCTTTTTGGCGTAAGCGAGCCAAAAGCGCTAGGCGGTTAGCACGAACGGCAAGGTCCTCAGCCATAACCATATTGTTTTCAAAGAAGTCAGCAATCAGCGGTGCTAGATCAAAGAGCTCCTGCATATTCGCAGCCATATCCTCAGACCAGCTTAGACCATCGACTGCCTCCGCCAAAGCCTTCTCGGAATCCGATTCCAAGAGACTGGCATCGATAACCCCTTCTTCTGCTTTCTCTGCCAGATTAAAGACCCGTGACAGGTTCTCAACAGCTTCTTTAAAGCCTTCGGCTTGTGCCGCCTGGGCGAGGGCCTTGGCTGCCAAGAGACGAGAGGAGACCTTGAATTGACTATTGGCCAAGACTGCCCGGACAATGTCTTTATTGATGGAAGCATCCATCATTTTTTCAATCCGCGCATTGAAGAATTCCAAAATTTCTTCTTTATGTTGGTACCATTGATTTTGGAAAAAGGCATCTTGTAGCTCACGCAAGTCTAGATCCCAACCAAAGGCATCCAAGATCCGGACAATCCCCTGGGTTGCCCGGCGAAGGGCATAAGGGTCGTTGGAACCACTTGGGATTAAACCAGCGGTAAAGAAGGACAGAAGTGTATCCATCTTATCCGCCACTGCCAAGACCGCTCCAACACGGCTCTCTGGAAGAGCTCCTTCACTGGAGTTTGGTAGGTAGTGCTCACGGATGGCCTGTGCTACAGCTGGCTTTTCGCCAGCAAGAAGGGCATATTTCTCCCCCATGATCCCTTGCAATTCATCAAATTCACCCACCATACCGGTCAAGAGATCAAATTTATAAATCGCTGCCGCACGCGCTAGATCTGCCTGCTCCTCCGAACTCAAACCAACCTGGTCTGCCAAGTAGGCTGCAATCTGAGCAGTCCGCTCCATGTGTTCGGCAAGCGTTCCAATTTTTTCATGGAAGGTCACCTTGGCCAATTTTGGAAGCAGGTCTTCAATAGCCAATTTCTGATCCTCTTTCCAGAAGAACTCTCCATCTTCCAGACGGGCTACCAAAACTTTTTCATTTCCCTTCACAACATTCGCGATGTGGTCCGCATTTCCATTCCGAACAGACACAAAGTGCGGCAAGAGTTTACCGTCTTGATCCCGAACCACAAAGTAACGTTGGTGGGCCTTCATGGAGGTCACCAAAACTTCTTCCGGTAAATCCAAGTATTTTGGATCAAAGGAACCAAAAAAGGCTGTTGGGTATTCAACCAGGTTCAAGACCTCATTCAAAAGGCCTGGATCAATCTCCACCTGAACCCCGTGCAACTCTTCTAAGTCCCGAATTTGGTCCTGAATCATTTGGGTCCGCTCTGCTGGATCCGCAATGACAAAGACCTGACGCAAATCAGCCTCATAGCTGTCCGCAGAAGCCAAGCTTACTTCTTGCCCCAAGAACCGGTGACCACGACTCACACGACCGGATTCCAAGTTCAAGAAACGAGCTTCCAAGAGCTGGTCATCAACCAAGAGGGTCAAGGTATGAACCGGACGAATGTATTCAAAACGATAATTGGCCCAGTGCATGCTAACAGGGAAGGTCATCGCTTCCAAGGTTTCTGTTAACTGGGGTAGAATTTCTTCTGCAGCCTGTCCCTTTTCTTCCTTGGTCACATATACATATTCTTCACCTTTGATTTCTTCAAAGCGAATGGCATCTGTTGTCAACCCTTTGCCACGAACAAAACCTTGGGCAGCCTTGGTGAAATTGCCTTCTGCATCCAAGGCAATCTTTTTGCTTGGTCCCTTGAAATCTTCGACCAGGTCCTGCTGGCGGTCTGCCAAGCCCTTAACCCGAACCGCTAAACGGCGGGGCGTAGAGAAGGTTTCAATTTTTTCAAAATCTAAACGATGCTGCTTCAAGAAGTCTGCAACACGTTGGCCTAATTGATCCATGCTACGTGTTACAAGGTAGGCTGGCATCTCCTCTAAACCGAGTTCAAGCAATACTGTCTTTGTCATCTTAGTCCTCCTCTGCTAGTAATTCTTGGCGGCTGGCTTCATCCAACAAAGGATAACCAAGGCGCTTGCGCTCTGCCACAAAGGTCTTGGCAACTTCCCGTGCCAAATTCCGAATACGTGCAATATAACCAGCCCGCTCTGTCACGGAAACAGCTCCACGCGCATCCAAGAGGTTAAAGGTATGGGAACACTTCAAGACATAGTCATAAGCAGGGTGAACCAAGTCCGCTTCCAGCGCAGCTTGTGCTTCTGCTTCAAACTTGTTGAAATTCTCTAACAGCATCTCCTGGTTGCTTAACTCAAAACTGTATTTTGAGTGTTCAAATTCAGGCTGGTTAAAGATTTCACCGTACTTAACGCCTGCTGTCCACTCGATATCGTAAACAGAATCCACCTCTTGAATATAAGAAGCCAAACGTTCCAAACCATAGGTTACCTCAGCCGTCACCGGTTGGGTCGCCAAGCCCCCTACTTGTTGGAAGTAGGTAAACTGGGTAATCTCCATTCCATCCAACCAAACTTCCCAACCAAGACCCGCAGAACCAGTTGACGGATTTTCCCAGTTGTCTTCAACAAAACGGATATCATGCTCAAGAGGATTGATTCCCAACACCTCTAAGGATTGCAAGTACAATTCCTGAATATTACTTGGACTTGGCTTCATCACCACTTGGAATTGGTGGTGCTGGTAAAGACGATTGGGATTCTCCCCGTAACGCCCATCCGCTGGACGACGCGAAGGTTCGACATAGGCTGCATTCCAAGGCTCAGGTCCAATGGCCCGCAAAAATGTATAGGGACTCATGGTTCCGGCCCCTTTTTCATTGTCATAAGCCTGCATCAACAAACAGCCCTGGTCACTCCAAAACTGCTGCAAGGTTAAAATAATTTCTTGAAAAGTCAATTTTTTTGACATAGGATTCTCCTTTACATTTTATTCATCAACAACATCACGGATCAAAACCTATAACCAGGGAAGAGCTTCTTCTTTGAAAATCTCTCTCCGAGGCAATTCTGAAAGGGTCTGATTCCATGAATCTAAAGTCCCTAACTTAACTGTTAGATAATCAGCTTCTGATTCCTTTATGTGGTACAAGGGGCTGTGGCAGTGAGCACAGTAGACTCGAATTTTCCCCGGAGAAGAGGAATAAGTCGTCAGAGACTCTTCACCAGACTCCAACTCAAAATCCGACAAGCGGACCCTTAAATTAGCTGAAAAAGCCGAACCGTTGGCTTTTCGGCAAACAGAACAGAAACACAGAATAACTTCAGCGTCTTCTCTTACACATGAAATACGATAACTTATCCTTCCACACAAACAAGACCCGTTCAAAATCACTCAACTCCTTCCATCAGGACAAACAAAAGAACCGCCTTCTATCCCCCTGTCTAAAGACAAGGGGCGTCGAAACGCGGTTCCACCCTATTTTTGCTTGTTTAAGCCTTCATTCTTTATCTACTGGTAAAAAGGGCCACTTATTCTTCTCCTATCCGGCTTCCACCATCCCGAACTCGCTATCAGTCGATGAGAATAATCAATCTTTTCAGGATTCATTGTAACAAAAGGAAAAAGCTGCGTCAAGAATTTCTCCTACAATTCATAACTCCGACAGCCATGCTTTTGAAACTTTTTCAAACACCTAACATTTCACGTGTAAAGAACCATATAATATTGCATTATCCAATGAAAAGGGTTACAATAGAAGTAACTAAAAGGAGGGTAAGCTTATGACTCAACATTATCAACACATCATGGTTGCTTTAGATGGTTCTAAATCTGCTGAATTGGCCTTGCACAAAGCCATTCATGTGGCCCTGCGCAACCAAGCTCAGCTCTTTCTGGTTCACGTCGTTGATACACGCGCGATTCAAAGTGTGACCCCTTTTGATTCCGATGTCTATAAACAACTCAAAATCGAGGCTCAGAAAATGCTCGAGGAATATGTCCAACAGGCTCAGGCTGCCGGTTTAACAGAAGTGCACCAAGTGATTGAATTTGGTAATCCCAAGACACTCCTGGCGACCGACATTCCCGAAGAGCACAAAATCGATTTGATTATGGTTGGGGCGACCGGTCTCAACGCCTTCGAACGCCTCTTGGTTGGTTCCTCATCTGAATACATCCTTCGTCACGCCAAGGTTGACTTCCTTGTTGTACGTGACCAAGAAGATCTCTTTTAGGACACTCAGCGAGTCAGGAATTGACGCGCTGAACTTTACCACGAAATAATCTTGTAAGCAAGATTTGATAGACTCAAATAGCGTACAATGTCCGTAAACTCAATGAACTCCTGTGTCAGAGTCATTTCACAAACCATAACATAAGAGGCTAAGCTTTTTGGGCTCTTTGTCAACTGTAGTGGGTAGAATTTTACAATCTATAAATAGTGAGTACAATATCAAAAATTTTAAAATGAAGTTAGCCACCCATCCTATCTGCTAGATAAGTACTACAACTCATTCTGATGAGTTGTCTGATTTCATTTGATAATAGGTTTGGAGCTGTTAGGCTAATTGGCCAAGGCTAATGATAGCCTTGGTTTAGCCCTCAAAACAGCTTCAAAAGTCCCTGTTGTCAAATGAAATCCTTTTGTAAGGTATAAGAAAACACCTCCGTGCTATACTTGTTGTTCACCACAAACAAAAGGAAGGGCACAGAGATGCAAAACAATTATACAACAAAAGGAAAACATTTGACAATTAATGATCGTCGCTACATTGAACGATGGAACAAAGAAGGAAAATCCAATCGAGAAATTGCTCGCCTACTTGGAAGAGCTCCTCAAACAATCAATAACGAAATCAAGCGAGGGCAAGTCTTACAACAAGGGAT
>NZ_JACBXX010000160.1 GCF_013415245.1 Streptococcus danieliae
GCGTCTATGATAAGTAGCGTAGTCTTTATTTCTAAGAGCTAATCTCAATTCAGTTTCTTGTTGTTTATCTAATTTCAATTTCATACAATCTATTATAATTCAAAATTCGATTTTTATTTAGTATTAAAATCACTTGTGAAAAAGCCTTTTACCCGTGTGGTCTACCTAGGTTCAGGGGCTTATGCGGGAATGGCGCGTGAGGCGCAGTTGAAAATTTTGGAGTTAACGGCTGGGCGGATTGCAACGGCCTTTGATTCCTCTTTAGGTTTTCGTCATGGTCCTAAATCCTTTGTGGACAGCAACACCCTCGTCTTGACTTTTGTCTCCAACAATCCTTATACAAGGTTGTATGATCGAGATATTTTATTGGAACTAGCAGGGGATCAGGTGGCCAAGGAAGTTGTCGCTGTAGCAATTGATCAGGTGGAAGGTTTTGCTGGCAAGACCTTGATTTTCGATAAGGCCTATAGCTTTATCCCTGATGCTTATGTGGCGCTGGCCTTTGTTCTACTTGGTCAAACCTTGGCCCTTCATACTTCGATTAAAGTTGGGAATCAGCCAGACACTCCATCGCCAAGTGGAACCGTTAATCGAGTTGTTAAAGGGGTCACCCTTTATCCTTTGGAAAAAGAATAAGGAGGACTTATGGCACGATTTAGTCCAAGTCCAAGAAAGAGGGCTGCCCTCGAAAGATTGGACAATGCGAATGGGATTATCGGGGCTCTGGCGATTGATCAACGGGGTGCCCTCCAACGCATGTTGGCCCAGGGAGGACAAGCCTTGGGAGCAGACGGAGTAGTCCATTTTAAGGAATTGATTAGCCAGGAATTGACCCCCTATGCTTCATCCATTCTCTTGGATCCGGAATTCGGTCTGCCCGCAACTAAGGTTCGGGCAGAGGGAGCTGGTTTGTTACTGGCTTATGAAAAAACAGGTTATGATACAAGTGAACCAGGACGTTTTCCGGATTTGATAGATGATGTATCCGTTTTGCGAATCCAGGCAGCTGGTAGTGATGCCGTTAAACTTTTACTTTATTATGACGTAGATGAAGATGCTGGAATCAATGAGCGTAAGCAGGCTTTTGTGGAGCGAGTGGGAAGTGAATGCTGGGCCGAAGATATTCCCTTCTTCTTAGAGCTCTTGACCTATGATGCCAAGCTTGAGGATGTGACAGGCCCTGACTATGCCGTGCTTAAACCACATAAAGTCAATGAGGCTATGCGGGAGTTTTCCAAGGCTGCTTACAAAGTTGATGTCTTAAAGGTGGAAGTTCCGGTCAATATGAACTTTGTGGAGGGCTTTAGTCAAGGGGAGGTGGTTTATAGCCGGGAAGCGGCGATGAAAGCCTTTCAGGAGCAAGCCCAAGCGACTCACCTTCCCTTTATTTTCCTAAGTGCCGGTGTGTCGGCTAAACTTTTCCAAGACACGCTACGATTTGCCAAGGAGGCTGGCTCTGATTTTAATGGTGTCCTCTGTGGTCGGGCGACTTGGAAAGACAGTGTGGCGATCTTTGCGGAGCAAGGGGAGGCAGCCTGTCGGGAATGGCTACGCAGCCAAGGACGGCAGAATATGGAAGACCTAAATGCAGTTTTAGCAGTAACGGCGACTTCTTGGAAAGAAAAGTTGTAGGCAATCGATCACGTCAGAGTTGATCAATCCCAAATCAAAAAAGAAAACGCTTTCTAGTTTGTGAAAGGGGCGTCATGGAAACATTTTCAATTGCACAAGATTTTCTTTTGAATGGGCAACCTTTCAAAATTCTCTCAGGTGCTGTCCATTATTTTCGGATTCCCAGAGAAGATTGGTACCATACACTGTATAACTTAAAAGCTCTAGGTTTCAATACCGTTGAAACCTATGTTCCTTGGAATCTCCATGAAGCAGCAGAAGGCGTCTATGATTTCCAAGGAGAGCTAGACCTAGGGGGATTTTTGGATTTGGCTCAGGAACTAGGGCTTTATGCCATTATCCGCCCCTCTCCCTATATCTGTGCTGAATGGGAGTTTGGTGGCTTGCCTGCCTGGCTGTTGACCAAGAAGATTCGGATTCGGTCCAGTGATCCAGCCTTTCTCACCTATGTGGAGCGCTATTACCAGCGCTTAGGTCCGATTTTGACCCAACGCCAATTGCAGCGCGGAGGCCCGATTCTCCTGTTTCAAGTGGAAAATGAATATGGGTCTTATGGGGAAGATAAGGCCTATCTCCAGCAACTAAAAAGGCTAATGGAACAAGAGGGCTGGGAAATGCCTTTTGTCACCTCGGATGGTTCCTGGCTGGCAACCCTAAAGGCCGGTACTTTAGTAGAGGAAGGGATTTTACCAACGGCCAATTTTGGCTCCAAGGCCCAAGAGAATTTTGGGAATCTGCAAGCCTTTATGCAGGAACAAGGACTTGAAGGGCCACTTATGTGTATGGAGTTCTGGCTGGGCTGGTTTAACCGCTGGCAAGAAGCGATTATCAAACGGGATCCCGAGGAGACCGTGGCAGCTATTATGGAAACCATCAGGCTGGGCAGTATTAATCTCTATATGTTCCACGGGGGAACCAATTTCGGTTTTATGAATGGCTGCTCTGCCCGTGGTAACCGTGACCTGCCCCAGGTGACCTCTTATGATTATGATGCTTTACTGGATGAGGTTGGGAATCCGACTCCTAAGTATTACCTGTTACAAGAGGCGCTTCATCAATGGAATCCGGATTTGGAACAAAAGGAACCACTGGTAAAGGTGTTAATGGAATCCCAGACCATCAAACGGAAACGGAGTGTCTCCCTTTGGGCGACACTAGACAAGTTAGCCACAAGTCAGCAGTCGACCTATCCGATGACCATGGAAGAACTGGGCCAATCCCTAGGCTATACCCTTTATCGGAAACAGGTAGCCTATGATGGCCAGCCCCAGTCCTACCGGCTAGTGGATGTCAGTGACCGGGCTCAGGTTTTTATCAATTTAGAACATGTAGTAACGCAAGATCAGGATAGTGTCGGAACGCCCTTTGACCACGATTCTCAGGCAAGATATGATCAACTGGATATCTTGGTTGAGAATCAGGGTCGGGTCAATTACGGGCATAAGCTACTCGCCCCAAGCCAGCAAAAAGGAATCCGAACTGGGGTCATGAAGGACCTGCATTTCTTGACGGAATGGGAACAATTCCCCTTGGCCTTTGATCAGGATATGCTTAGTAAGATTGATTTTGCAGGGGACTGGGAAAGTGGTCAACCCGGTTTTCATGAATTTACGTTCGACTTAGAGGAAGCGCTTTCTTGTTATCTGGATGTGAGTGGTTTTGGGAAGGGATTCGTTTCCGTCAATGGCCACAATCTAGGCCGTTTTTGGCAGGTAGGCCCCCATCTCAGCCTTTATTTACCAGCAGCTTTTTTAAACAAAGGAAAGAACACCCTCATCTTATTTGAGAGTGAGGGAATGATCCAAGATAGGATGCAACTTGGGCCAAGGCCCTTGATAAAAAAGGATATAGAAGCCTAAAGGAGGAAAGAATATGGCAATTATTGCAACGCGGATTGATGGACGTCTCATCCATGGACAAGTCGCTAATCTCTGGACGACGAAATTAGATATTTCTCGGATCATGGTCATTGATGACGAGGTTGCTCAAAATGATATTGAAAAAGCTGGCTTGAAATTGGCAGTCCCACCAGGAGTTCGCTTGAGTGTCCTACCAGTTGCCAAAGCGGCGGCCAATATTCAGGCAGGTAAGTACAATTCTCAGCGTTTGA
The DNA here is from genome assembly GCF_013415245.1 of Streptococcus danieliae. GTDB lineage: Bacteria > Bacillota > Bacilli > Lactobacillales > Streptococcaceae > Streptococcus > Streptococcus danieliae_A. Next base: position 3,743 of record NZ_JACBXX010000160.1, read on the forward strand.
TGATTGTAGCACGCAAGCCAGACCGCTTTTTGGAATTGGTGGAGCACGGGGTTGCTCTGGAAGAGTTAAATGTGGGCAACATGTCTCAAAGTGATGAAACTAGATCGATTACCCGGAGTGTTAATGTGACCGATAAGGATGTTGAAGATTTCAAACAATTACATGCCAAGGGAGTTAAACTTTACCATCAAATGGTTCCCAATGATGGGGCAGAAGACTTCATGGCCTTGCTCAACAAAATGGTGGCAAATCTTACTGTTAACCCTCTATGCGGGTTACCAAATTTTGGATGAATTGACCATTGTCTCCTCAGCGGGATCACCTGTATTTGCGGGTCTGATTGCTGGTTTGATTATGGGAGATTTACAAACCGGTCTCTTTATTGGAGGCTCCTTGCAATTAACCGTCTTGGGTGTAGGAACCTTCGGGGGTGCCTCTCGGATTGATGCCAACTCTGGGACTGTGCTAGCAACAGCCTTCTCAGTGGCCCTAAAGATGGATCCCCTTTTAGCCATTTCAACCATCGCGGTTCCGGTTGCCGCTTTGATGGTTCAAACCGACGTTCTAGGTCGTTTCACCACCACCTACTTCGCTCACCGGATTGATAAACATGTTGAGGATTTTAACTATAAAGGAATTGAGGTCAACTACCTCCTCGGAGCTCTACCTTGGGCGCTCTCCCGTGCCCTTCCAGTCTTCCTCGCCCTTACCTTTGGTGCTGGAGCCGTTCAATCAGCGGTTGACTTTTTGGAAACCAGCCTTCCTTGGTTGACCAAGGGACTGACTGTAGCCGGTGGGGCGCTACCGGGTGTCGGATTTGCGATCTTGCTTCGTTACCTGCCTGTTAAAAAACATTTCCCATATTTGATTGGTGGTTTTGTCCTTACCGCCCTTTTAACCACCCTCTTTGGTTATACTTCAACGCTAGGGACTGCAGTGGCTGGTTTATCTGAAGATTTTACCACTAAGTTTAACGGACTATCCATTTTGGGAATCGCCTTGATTGGCTTTGCGATTGCTTCTCTTCATTACAAAAAATTGATTGAAACCCCAAAAGTAGTTGCGGCAGTTAACCCGAATGATGTGGAGGAAATTGAAGATGATGAAATCTAAGTATAAACTAACCAAAGCAGATTTTAACCAGATTAATAAACGGAGTTTGTTCACCTTCCAATGGGGTTGGAATTATGAGCGGATGCAGGGTTCTGGTTATCTTTATATGATTCTGCCACAATTGCGGAAGATGTGTGGGGATGGAACCGATGAACTCAAACAAATGATGAAAACCCATAGCCAATTCTTCAATACCTCCAATTTTTTCCACACCATCGTGACCGGTATTGATATTGCCTTGGAAGAAAAAGAAGGGGTCGCCTCCAAAGATGCGGTCTCTGGGATTAAAACGGCTTTAATGGGTCCCTTTGCGGCAATTGGAGATGCGATTTTCCCAGCCATTATGGGTGCCATTGCAGCTAATATGGCTATTGAAGGAAATCCAGTTGGCGTTTTCCTCTGGGTTGCAGTGTCGATGGCCATCAACATTTTCCGCTGGAAACAACTTGAAATTGCTTATAAGGAAGGCGTTTCCCTGGTTACAACCATGCAGTCTCATCTAGAGGCTTTGACAGATGCCGCTTCTGTATTGGGACTGTTCATGGTTGGTGCTTTGATTGCCACCATGATTAATGTAAAAATCGCAGCCGTTCCAGAAGTTTTCGGGGTTGCCCTCGATATCCAAAACTACCTGGATATGATTCTACCGCGGATGGTTCCAGCCCTTATTGCCGGTGGTGTGTATTGGCTCCTTGGTAAAAAAGGCATGTCTTCGACCAAAGCCATCTTTATTGTGATTGCCATTATCGTTGCTCTTGCCGCTCTTGGTGAGGCTATCGGCATGGATATTTTGACCAAATAGAAAACGAGGCCTGTATGGAAAAACAATTAATCTTGGTAAGCCATGGTTCCTTTGCGGCTGAGTTAAAACGAAGCACGGAAATGATTATGGGGCCTCAGGAAGGGATTCATGCGATTGGATTACTAGAGAGTGAAGGACCGGAGGACTTCCAAGTCAAAGTTGAAGCCCTGCTGGCAAACTATAAAGAAGATGAAGTTGTGATCTTTGCGGATTTGCAAGGGGGAACTCCCTGCAACGTTGTCAGTCGCATGGTCTTAGAAGGTGCCTCCTTTGATATCTACGCTGGTATGAACATGCCCATGGTCATTGCCTATCTCAATAGTTTGTGGACTGGACAGGAAGCAGACTTTGCCGAGAAGGCACGGCAGAATACCCTACACGTCAATTCCCTCTTGTTTGGAGAGGACGATGACGATTTAGATGAGTAAGCCTCATCCTAGATTGGGAAGGTTTGTCTTCTCCAAATTGTAGGAAAACATGGGCAGAAAGCTGATTTCTCACTAATTTGCGGAGACTGGGAATCCCAAATTGGTGCGGGTCGGCTTTTTGTTTTTAAGGAAAATCAAGTACAATAGAAGACAAAGGAGGTTGGCTATGAAGAACTGTAAAGCACTTGTTGTGGAAGCCCCCGGCAAGGTAGTCTTGAAAACCATTGCTTTGGATGAACTCGGTTCTGGAGATGTACTGGTCAAAGTCGCCTATTCGTCGGTTAATTACAAGGACATGCTGGCCTTAGAGCCCAGAGGAGGGGTCCTAAGAACTTATCCCATGATCCCGGGGATTGATCTAAGTGGCTGGGTTGTCGAAAGTTCGAATCCTCTTTTTTCTGCAGGCCAAGAGGTTTTGGTGACAGGCTATGATCTGGGAGTGGCCCATTCCGGGGGATTTGCGGAATATGCTCGAGTACCTGCTGATTGGCTACTCCCGCTGCCAGCAGGATTAAGCTTGAAAGAAGCCATGATTTTGGGAACAGCTGGTGTCACAGCTACCCTGTCCTTGTTGGAACTGGAGCAGGCTGGGATGACACCGGAAAGCTCACCAAGAATTTTGGTCACCGGAGCCAGTGGCGGTGTCGGCAGCCTAGCCCTGCAGCTCTTGGTTAAGGCAGGTTACCAAGGGATTCAGGCCTTGGTTCGGAAACCTTATCAGGTGCCTCTGGTTACAGCTTTAGGTGCCAGTGAGGTCTTGCTAACCTCTGAGTTGGCTGCTTCTGGGAAGCCCTTGGAACGGCAGGAATTCGATTATGTTCTGGACACTGTCGGCGGCCCAGTTCTATCCCAGATTTTACCTAAAGTCGCTTATGGGGGTGCTGTGACGACCTGTGGCAATGCCGGTGGGCTCAAACTGGAGGCCACAGTCCTCCCTTTTATTCTGCGTGGCATCCGCTTGATTGGTATCGATTCTGTTGCCCTTGATTCGGAAAAACGGAAAAAAATCTGGTCCCTCCTAGCTCAGGAGTGGAAGCTGAGAGGTGAGGAGTTTGTCCAAGTGATTGGCCTGGAAGAGATTGCGGAAACAGCTCAGAAACTCAAAGCAGGTCAGCATTTAGGGCGGACGATTGTTGCGATTTCTTGACAAGAACCTAGGAAATCTATATAGTAGAAAGAGCATTAGTGAAAGGAGCCAGTTTTGTGAATCAGGGTAGTAAATGGGGAGTTTTGGTGGCAGCTTTTGCTTCCATCGCCCTCGGGATTTTTCTATTTTGGAATCCAAGAACAGACCTCTTGGCGATTGCCTGGCTCCTAGCTCTTGTTCTCGTTTTGAATGGGATCAGTGGTCTCTTTTTCTATAAGGGACTTCCCAGTCAGGCTCAATCAATCTGGCTGCCCATGATTGTTGGGGTGGAGGGCTTATTGGGCTCTTACCTGTTTGTTGGTACTTTTCTAGGCTTTTCCTTAGTGGTTCCAACTCTCCTAGGGAGCTGGATTGTATTGCTTGCTATCATTCGCCTGATTGAATCAGCAGGAATGCGTAAGGAAGTGCCGATTCTGTCCAATTACCTGTTTTGGTCCAGCTTGCTAGGCTTGGTTTTAGGCTTTTTCTTAATCAACCATGCCATGGTCGGTAGTGGTGTTGCCGCCCGTCTAGTTGCCTCGGCCTTTGTTTATAGTGGTCTGGTGCAGCTGATGAAAGTTTTGAATAATTAGGTAGAAACTGGGACTTCCCAGTTTTTTATAGTCTCTATTATGAAAAGAAAGCGGTTAGATTTTAAAATAATGCAAACGTTTCCTCTTTTCAGAAAGGATGAATTCTGATATACTGAAACCATGATAAAAATCGAAGGAGTTTGAAGGTGGAGAAGAAAATTATTGGTATTGACCTTGGTGGCACATCCATTAAATTTGCAATTTTAACCCAAGCGGGTGAGATTCAGGAAAAATGGTCTATTAAAACCAATATTTTGGATGAGGGAAGTCATATTGTTCCAGAAATGATTGCTTCTATTCAACATCGCTTAGACCTGTTGAACTTGACTGCCGAGAACTTCCTCGGAATTGGAATGGGCTCACCAGGAGTGGTTGACCGCCAAGCGGGTACGGTTGTAGGAGCTTATAACCTCAACTGGAAAACCCCACAGCTTGTCAAAGAGCAAATGGAAGCAGCTCTGGGAATTCCTTTCTATATTGATAACGATGCCAATGTTGCTGCACTTGGAGAGCGCTGGGTTGGGGCTGGTGGTAATGCCCCAGATGTTGTCTTCATGACTCTTGGAACCGGTGTTGGTGGCGGTGTTATCGCCGACGGGAATTTAATTCACGGAATTGCGGGAGCTGGAGGTGAGTTGGGGCACATCGTTGTGGACTTTGATCAACCAATCATGTGTACTTGTGGCAAGCCTGGCTGCTTGGAAACTGTGGCTTCGGCAACTGGTATTGTCAATCTAACTCGTCGTTATGCTGATGAGTATGCAGGCGATGCCCGTTTGAAACAGTTGATCGATGATGGTGATGATGTAACCGCTAAGGTTGTTTTTGACCTTGCCAAGGAGGGCGATGAGCTAGCCTTGATTGTTTACCGCAACTTCTCACGCTATCTAGGTATTGCCTGTGCCAACATTGCAAGCATCTTAAATCCATCAACCATTGTCATTGGTGGTGGTGTTTCAGCTGCTGGAGAGTTCCTTTTGAACGGAGTTGAGGCAGTATTTAAAGCCAATGCCTTCCCTCAAGTTGCCAGTTCGACAAAACTTTCCTTGGCTCAGTTGGGCAATGATGCAGGCGTTATTGGAGCAGCATCATTGGTTCTTCAATAATCAGTATGATAGTATAGAAGAGGCTGGGCAACTCCAGCCTCTTCTACATTAAAAAAGGACAGCCTATGACACGCGCAGACGATATTTTCAAAAGCAATATACGAAAAATTTTAGAGGAAGGGGTTATGAGCGAACAAGCCAGACCCCAATATAAGGACGGTCGGACCGCCCATTCGAAATACATCACCGGATCCTTTACGGAATATGATCTATCCAAGGGCGAATTTCCGATTACCAGCCTGCGGCCAATTCCCATAAAATCGGCTATTAAAGAGATTCTTTGGATTTACCAAGATCAATCTAATGACCTGGACTTGCTCAATGACAAGTATGGAGTTGGCTACTGGAACGATTGGGAAGTAGACAATACAGGAACAATTGGCCAACGCTATGGAGCCGTTGTAAAAAAACACCAGATTATCGACCGCATTCTTGAGCAACTAGCTGAAAATCCCTGGAATCGCCGCAATGTGATTTCTCTTTGGGACTACCAGGCTTTTGACCAGACAGGAGGCTTACTTCCTTGTGCCTTTCAAACCATGTTTGATGTTCGCCGGGTCGGTGATGATCTCTATTTGGATGCAACCCTTACCCAACGCTCCAATGATATGTTGGTAGCCCACCACATTAATGCCATGCAGTATGTGGCCCTGCAGATGATGATTGCCAAGCACTTTGGCTGGAAACCGGGTAAATTTTTCTATTTCGTAAATAATCTTCACATTTATGATAATCAGTTTGAACAAGCCCTGGAATTGTTGAATCGAACAGCCTCGCAGCAGACTCCGCGGTTGGTCTTAAATGTACCAGATGGAACGAATTTTTACGATATCCGGGCTGAAGATTTCGAATTGGTCGATTATGATCCTGTGCGCCCACAATTGAAATTTGATCTAGCAATATGATGGATTTAAAGAAATACGGTATCGAGATGTGGCCTGACCAGAAAATCCAGGCCTTCCGGTCGGCTCTGCTCGACTGGTATGATCGTGAAAAACGCGATCTCCCCTGGCGGGAAAATACGGATCCCTATCGGATTTGGGTTTCCGAAATTATGCTGCAACAAACGCGGGTTGATACAGTCATCCCCTATTTTCAGCGCTTTTTGGAGACCTTTCCAACCATTCCTGATTTAGCGGCAGCTGAGGAAGAGACCTTGTTAAAAACCTGGGAAGGTCTGGGTTACTATTCGCGGGTCCGCAATATGCAGGTGGCGGCTCAGACGATGGTGGAAAAGTATGAGGGGAAGTTTCCTGCAACAATGGAAGAGATCCGAAGTTTAAAAGGGATTGGACCTTATACTGCAGGAGCAATAGCCAGTATTGCCTTCAATTTGCCTGAACCAGCCGTGGATGGGAATGTGATGCGGGTTTTGGCACGGTTATTTGAAGTCGACTTAGACATTGGAAACCCAACCAATCGGAAGGTTTTTCAGGCTATGATGGAAGTTCTAATTGATCCGCAAAGACCTGGGGACTTTAACCAGGCCTTGATGGATCTGGGGTCGGATATTGAGGCACCTGTTAATCCTAGACCTCACGAGAGTCCCGTAAAAGACTTTTCAGCAGCCTATTTACACGGTACTATGGATCGCTATCCCATCAAAGCTCCTAAGAAGAAGCCAGTGCCGATTTTTCTCAAAGCCTTTATTCTGCAGAACCAGGCTGGGGACTTTCTACTGGAGAAAAATGACCACAGCAATCTCTTAGCGGGCTTTTGGCACTTCCCCTTGCTAGAAGTAGAGGAAGAAAAGGAATTAACCCTTTTTGAGCAGCCTTTAGAAGTAGCTGAAGAGAGCGATGCACGGTCACGTCTCCAGGTTGACTATCCCTTTGAAATTGACTGGCAGGGGCAAAATTTACCAGCAGTCAAACATATTTTCAGCCATCGCAAATGGCATATAAAGATTGAAGTGGGGCAGGTAAAGGGGACACCTGACCTACCCGAGGGTAGTCTCTGGGTGTCAGCCCAGGATTTTGAAGCCTATCCCTTTGCCAGACCCCAGCAGAAAATCTGGGAAGTCTTTCAAGGACAGCAAGAATGATTTTTTAGACACCTTTGCGTTAAAGAAGGTGTCTTTTTCTTGTGTGCTCTCTTGAATCAGGTCAATTTTAGGGGAAAAGATGGTATAATGAGAGTTGATAAAAATAAAGGATGAGACGATGATAAGTAGAGAGAAAATTCAAGCTGAGCTTGAAGGGATTGATATTCGTTTTGACTATCCCTTGAAGGAGTTTACCTATACTAAAGTTGGGGGACCGGTTGACTATTTGGTCTTCCCAAAGAATAAGTATGAATTGTTGCGGATTGTCAAATTGGCCAATCGTGAAGAGATTCCCTGGATGGTATTGGGGAATTCCAGCAATATCATTATTCGTGATGGTGGGGTTCGTGGTTTTGTCATCATGTTTAACCATTTGAATCATATCTCTGTTGATGGTTATATGATTGAAGCAGAAGCCGGAGCCAACTTGATCCAGACCACTCATATTGCCTTGCACCATAGTTTGTCCGGTTTTGAATTTGCCTGTGGGATTCCGGGAAGCGTTGGCGGAGCTGTTTTCATGAATGCGGGAGCCTATGGCGGTGAAATTGGTCATGTCTTGGAGTCTTGTACGATTTTAACCAAAGAGGGCGAAATTAAGACATTAGACAATCGTGATATGCGTTTTGGGTATCGCCATTCAGCCATCCAGGAGACCGGCGATATTGTTATCTCAGCTAAATTCTCCTTGAAACCGGGTGACTATCAACTGATTGAACAGGAGATGAAGCGGCTGACGCATTTGCGGGAATTGAAGCAACCCCTGGAATATCCAAGTTGTGGTTCTGTCTTTAAACGTCCACCGGGGCATTTTGCGGGTCAATTGATTTCGGAGGCGGATTTAAAGGGTTATCGTATTGGTGGTGTTGAAGTGTCGACCAAACATGCGGGTTTTATGGTGAATCGGTATGATGGGACAGCTGCTGATTATGAGCAGTTGATTCAAGATGTTATTCAACGAGTGGAAGAACATGCAGGTGTACGTTTAGAGCCTGAAGTTAGAATTATTGGAGATTACGAGTGAAACAACCAATCATTGAATTTCGGCATGTATCCAAAGTTTATGAAGATACAGGAACCCAGGTCTTAAAAGACATCAATTTTGAGTTGGAGGAAGGGAAGTTCTATACCCTGTTAGGAGCTTCTGGTTCTGGGAAATCAACTATTTTGAATATGATTGCCGGTCTTTTAGACCCTTCGTCTGGGGATATCTTTTTGGATGGCCAACGTCTGAATGACGTTCCTATCAACCAGCGGGATGTGCATACAGTTTTTCAGTCCTATGCGCTTTTTCCCCATATGAATGTCTTTGACAATGTAGCTTTTCCGCTCAAGGTGCGCAAGGTTGATAAAAAAGAAATTGCAGAGCGCGTGAGTCAGGTCTTGAAGATGGTCCAGTTGTCTGGTTATGAAAAACGGTCCATTCAAAAACTTTCCGGAGGCCAGCGTCAGCGGGTGGCGATTGCGCGTGCGATTATTAACCAGCCCCGGGTTGTGTTACTGGATGAGCCTCTGTCTGCTCTCGACTTAAAATTACGGACAGACATGCAGTATGAGTTGCGTGAATTGCAACAGGGCTTGGGGATTACCTTTGTTTTTGTAACCCATGACCAGGAAGAAGCCTTGGCCATGAGCGATTGGATCTTTGTCATGAATGAGGGAGAGATTATCCAATCAGGGACGCCTGTCGATATTTATGACGAGCCGATTAACCATTTTGTAGCCAGCTTTATCGGAGAGTCCAATATTCTACCTGGAACCATGATTGAAGATTATTTGGTTGAGTTTAATGGTCGTAGGTTTGAAGCCGTTGACGGAGGTATGCGTCCCCGGGAAGCGGTAGAGGTGGTCATTCGTCCAGAAGATTTGCGAATCACCCTCCCGGAAGAAGGGAAATTACAGGTTACTGTCGATACGCAACTGTTTCGAGGGGTTCATTATGAAATTATTGCCTATGATGACCTGGGCAATGAGTGGATGATTCACTCAACGCGTAAAGCTATTGTGGGAGAAGTAATCGGTTTAGACTTTGAACCAGAAGATATTCATATTATGCGTTTGAATGAAACAGAAGAAGAGTTTGATGCGCGTATTGAAGAATATGTTGATCTGGAAGAGGCAGAAGCTGGTTTGATTCAAGCCATCGAGGAGGAACGCGATGAAGACAAGGATAGCTAATTTCTTCTCCATTCCCTATCTATTGTGGATTTTTCTCTTTGTACTAGCCCCACTGGTCTTGATTGTTTTCCAATCCTTTTTTACCAATGATGGTTCCTTCTCCTTGGATAATTTCCGGACCTTTTTCCAGGCTGATAATGCCACCTACTTGCGGATGGGGTTTAATTCGATCTTATATGCGGGATTGATTACGGCTTTAACACTAGCCATCAGTTATCCCATGGCCTATTTTCTGACTCAACTCAAGCACAAGGAACTCTGGCTCTTACTGATTATTCTCCCAACCTGGATTAATCTCTTGTTAAAAGCCTACGCTTTTTTAGGGATTTTGAGCCAGGAGGGAGCGGTTAATCAGTTTCTTAGCTTTGTAGGGATTGGCTCCCAGCAGTTACTGTTTACAGATTTTTCCTTCCTGCTAGTTAGCTCTTACATTGAATTACCCTTTATGATTTTGCCGATTTTTAACGCCCTTGATGAGCTAGATAAGTCAGTGATCAATGCCTCGTACGACCTTGGTGGTAGTCGCTGGCAAACCTTCTGGTGGGTAATTTTCCCCATGTCCATGAAAGGTGTACGTTCAGGGGTACAGGCAGTCTTTATCCCCAGTCTCAGTCTCTTTATGCTGACACGTTTGATTGGTGGAAACCGGGTGATTACCTTGGGGACAGCAATTGAGCAGCATTTCCTCATTACGGAAAACTGGGGTATGGGATCGACCATTGGTGTTGTTCTGATCGTGGCCATGCTCCTAACTATGTGGCTAACAAGAGAGAGGAGAGAAGCATGAAAAAACTAGCAAATCTCTATCTGTTTCTAGTCTTTGCGCTCTTGTATCTGCCTATTTTCTATTTGATTGCCTATGCTTTTAATGCTGGTGGCGATATGAACGCTTTTACTGGTTTCACTTGGGAGCATTTTCAAACCCTCTTTTCTGATCAGCGCTTGATTCTGATTTTGACGCAAACCTTCTTTTTAGCCTTTTTATCGGCTAGTATTGCGACTCTGATTGGAACCTTTGGGGCGATTCTCTTGTATAAAGCGAGAAAGCCGATACAGGCCAGTTTATTAGGATTCAACAATGTCCTAATGGTGGCGCCTGATGTCATGACAGGGGCTAGTTTCCTGATTCTCTTTACCCTGATTGGTTTTCAATTAGGTTTTGTATCGGTTTTGTTGAGTCACGTTGCCTTTTCTATCCCGATTGTTGTGTTGATGGTCTTGCCGCGCTTGCAAGAGATGAACCAGGACATGATCAATGCAGCTTATGATTTAGGAGCTTCTGAGGGTCAGGTATTGCGAGAAATTCTTTTTCCTTACCTAACACCAGCCATCATTGCGGGTTATTTCATGGCCTTTACCTACTCCTTGGATGATTTTGCAGTTACCTTTTTTGTGACGGGGAACGGCTTTACAACCTTGGCGGTTGAAATCTATTCCCGTGCGAGACGCGGTGTCTCCTTGGAGATTAATGCCCTATCCACTTTGGTCTTCCTCTTCAGTATTTTGCTGGTTATTGGTTTCTATTTTATTTCGAGACAAAAGGAGGAAGAGCAATGAAGCGACTCATAAGCTTTGTAGCGGGAATTGGTTTAATCCTTCTAACCCTAGGAGCCATCATCTGGCAGCTACAACCCAAGGAAAGCCAGGGGCAAAAAAGGCCTTTGGTGATCTACAATTGGGGAGATTATATTGATCCGGAATTGATTAAACGCTTTACAGAGGAAACGGGGATTCGGATTCAATATGAAACCTTTGATTCTAATGAGGCCATGTATACCAAGGTTAAGCAGGGGGGAACCACTTACGACCTGGTGATTCCGAGTGAGTACATGATCCAAAAAATGATTCAGGAAGGTTTGGCGGAGAAGCTGGATCACAGTAAAATTACTGGTCTTGAGCACATTGATCCATCGCTGCTGGACCAGAGTTTTGATCCTAAAAATGCTTACTCTATTCCTTATTTCTGGGGAACACTTGGGATTGTCTACAATGATCAGTTGATTGACCAAGCGCCTCAGCATTGGGCAGACTTATGGAATCCGGCCTATAAGAATCAAATTATGTTGATTGATGGGGCTCGCGAGGTCATGGGACTGAGTCTTAACTCACTTGGCTACTCTATTAATAGTCAAAAGCAAAAAGAGTTAAACCAAGCTACAGACCATCTCTACAAGCTGACTCCAAATATCAAAGCGATTGTAGCTGATGAGATGAAAAACTATATGATCCAAAACAATGCTGGGATTGGCGTCACCTTCTCTGGCGAAGCTCGGCAGATGTTGGATGAGAATGAACATTTGCATTATGTAGTACCACCAGAGGGTTCGAATTTATGGTTTGACAACATTGTGATTCCCCACACGGTCAAGAACCGGGAAGCAGCCTATGCCTTTATCAATTTTATGTTGCAACCAGACGTAGCCCTACAGAATGCGGAATACATCGGTTATTCCACTCCCAATCTAACTGCCCAGGCAGAACTACCAGATGAGATGCGTTTAGACCAGGCCTTCTATCCAACCGAAGAAGCCAAACAAAATCTGGAAGTTTATCAAAACCTTGGCCCTAAATGGCTGGGAATTTATAACGATTTATTCCTACAATTTAAAATGTATCCAAAATAAGAAGTAAAAAACCACTCTACAAGGAGAGCCAGCTTGAGTGAGCTGACTCCTGGTAGAGTGGTTTTGATTAGGTCTAGAAGTGATAATTAAAAGAGTTGTGTGGAAAGCTATTTCCACACAACTCATACAAAATTATAATTAGTTACGAACAGCTGATGCAAACTCTTCTTTGGCAAATGCTTCATCAATGATAGCTTTCAATTGGTTAGCAGATGCTTGCATTTGTTGCAATTCGCGGTCGTTTAATGGGATGTTTACAGGACGAACGATACCGTGAGCACCAACGATGGCAGGTTGTCCGATGAAGACATCGTCAATACCGTATTGGCCTGCTTGGTAAGTTGAAAGTGGAAGGACTGCATTCTCATCATCCAAGATGGCTTTAGTGATCCGTGCTAGGGCAACAGCGATACCGTAGAAAGTCGCACCTTTTTTCTCGATGATGGAGTAAGCTGCATCACGAACAGATACAAAGAGATCAACAAGACCTTGCTCATCAATATCACGGTTGTCTTGTAACCATTGCTCCAATTTCACACCAGCAACGTTTGCGTGTGACCAAACAGCAAACTCAGAATCGCCGTGCTCACCCATGATGTAGGCATGGACAGAACGAGCATCGATACCGATTTTGTCAGCAAGTGCTTGACGGAAGCGAGCTGAGTCTAGAGAAGTACCAGAACCGATTACGCGTTCTTTAGGGAAACCTGAGAATTTCCAAGTTGAATAAGTAAGGATATCTACTGGGTTCGCAGCTACCAAGAAAATACCGTTAAATCCAGAGTCAACGATTTGAGTAACAACTTCTTTGTTGATACGCAAGTTTTTCTCAACCAAGTCCAAACGAGTTTCACCTGGTTTTTGTGGAGCACCAGCAGTCAAAACAACAAGGTCAGCATCATGTGCATCTGAATAGTCAGCAGCGTAGATTTTCTTAGGTGACGTAAACGCCAAAGCGTGGCTCAAGTCTTCTGCATCACCTTGAGTTTTTTCTTTAAAGATATCTACAATACCCAACTCTTGTGCAATTCCTTGAGTAACAAGTGCAAATGCGTAAGATGAACCTACAGCACCATCACCAACAAGGATAACCTTTTTGTGTTGTTTAGTAACAGTCATGATCTAAACATCTCCTTTTCTTTTTAAAGAGAGTTACCTCTCTCACATAGTCAATTCTACCACCCAAAATACGTTTTGTCGATAGTCTAAAGAGATGTAAACGCTTAAACTGAAAGTTCTAAAATGAAGTTAGCCACTTCCCCTACAGGAAATCCAGAGGTTATGAGCACCTTTGGAGGAGTGTATGATTTTGTTTGATAATAGGCTTGAAACTGTTAGGCTAGTGTGCCAAGGCTAATGTTAGCCTTGGTTTAGCATAGACTACAGTTTCAAGGGTTCCTGTTGTCAAATAAAATCTCTTTCAGGGTATAAGAAAACACCTCTGTGCTATACTTGTAATTCACCACAAACACAAGAAGAGAGGCACAGAGATGCAAGAACATTATACACCAAAAGGGAAGCATTTGACAATTGGCGAGCGTCGCTTGGTTGAACGTTGGAAGAAGGAAGGGAAATCGAATCGCGAAATTGCCCGTCTTCTGGGGAAAGCTCCTCAAACCATTCATAACGAAATCAAGAGAGGACAAGTCCGACAACAAACTAAAAAAGGAAAATTTGAGCTTATCTACTCCGCAGATTATGCTCAAACTTCTTATCAAACAAAGCGACAACGATCCGTTAAAAAACTCAGTCTCACCAAGGACTTAAAGGAAACTATCTGCCATTACAATAAACAGAAAGTCTCTCCTGAAATGATGGTCAGGGCAAAAGACATTAGGGTGAGTATTTCTACAATTTACTATTGGATTCACAATGGGCATCTAGGTTTAAGTAAGGAGGATATGCTTTATCCAAGGAAAGAAAAGACCGGAAAGAGAAAAGCCAGTCCCAGTTTTAAACCTGCAGGAAAATCCATTGAAGAACGCCCAGAATCTATTAATGATCGCTTAGAAAACCATCACTATGAGATTGATACCCTTGTATTAACAAGAGAAAAGAATAGCTGTCTGTTAGTCTTAACGGATCGTCGAAGTCGTCATCAGATTATACGGATGATTCCTGATAAGAGCAGTCAGTCCGTTAATCAGGAGTTGGTTCATATTTTAAAAACCTATCCCATCAAATCTTTAACTGCCGACAATGGAAGAGAATTTAACCGTTTACCTGAGGTATTCTCTCCTGAAAACATCTATTATGCTCATCCTTACTCATCTTGGGAAAGGGGGACAAATGAGAATCATAATCGATTAATCCGTAGATGGTTGCCAAAAGGCACAAAGAAAACGACTCCCAAAGAAGTCGCTTTTATCGAAAATTGGATTAACAATTATCCTAAAAGATGTTTGGATTACAAGTCACCGAATGAATTTCTTATAGGTGGCTAACTTGAACTTGAAATTTAGCGTAAACGCTTAAACAATTATTTTTTTGTGAAAAGTGAGCATATCATTTGAAAGCGGATTCAAATAATGCTATAATTAATTAAAGTTAATCCTCATAGAGTGATTAACAGTTTAAAATGGTTAAACTTAAGGAGGAATTTTTATGGTTTTCAAAACAAGTAATGCTGAGGGACCTGTTGATTTTATTAATACTTATGATCTAGAGCCAATGGCTCAAAAGGTGATTCCGAAAGCTGCTTTTGGATATATTGCGAGTGGTGCTGAAGATACCTTCACCCTACGTGAAAATATCCGTGCATTTAACCATAAGTTGATTGTACCACATACTTTGATGGATGTTGAAAATCCTTCAACAGAAGTGGAAATTTATGGAGATAAGCTATCATCTCCAATCATCATGGCACCGGTTGCGGCTCATAAACTAGCCAATGAGCAAGGTGAAGTTGCAACTGCTAAAGGAGTTCATGAATTTGGATCCCTCTTTACAACTAGTTCTTACTCAACTACTGACTTGCCAGAAATTACTCAAGCCTTGAATGGTACACCACACTGGTTCCAATTCTACTTCAGTAAAGATGATGGAATCAACCGTCACATCATGGACCGTGTAAAAGCTGAAGGCTACAAGGCTATTGTTTTGACTGCTGACGCAACAGTTGGTGGTAACCGTGAGGTTGATAAGCGTAATGGATTTGTGTTCCCAGTAGGTATGCCAATCGTTGAAGAATATCTACCTGATGGAGCTGGTAAAACAATGGACTTCGTTTACGAGTCTGCAAAACAAAAACTTTCTCCACGTGACGTAGAGTTTATCGCAGAGTACTCTGGTCTTCCAGTTTATGTAAAAGGACCACAATGTAAAGAAGACGTTGAGCGTTCACTTGGTGCAGGTGCTGCCGGTATCTGGGTAACCAACCACGGTGGTCGTCAAATCGATGGTGGACCTGCTGCCTTTGACTCACTTCAAGAAGTGGCAGAAGCAGTTGATAAACGTGTTCCAATCGTCTTCGACTCAGGAGTCCGTCGTGGTCAACACGTCTTCAAAGCCCTTGCTTCAGGTGCTGACCTAGTCGCTATCGGACGTCCAGTTATCTATGGACTTAGCCTTGGAGGTAGTGTCGGAGTTCGCCAAGTATTCGAACACCTCAATAGCGAATTGAAAACTGTTATGCAATTGGCAGGAGCACAAACGATTGAAGATGTTAAGAAGATTAAACTTCGCCACAACCCATACAATCCAAGCTTCCCTGTAGATTCTCGGGACTTGAAACTTTATTAATCTCTTGAAACGGCTGCTTGTCAGCCGTTTTTTGCTGGACTGAAATTATGGCTCTCGCAAAACATTTATTTTCAAAAATTTTAAAATGAAGTTAGCCACCCATCCTATCTGCTAGATAAGTACTACAACTCATTCTGATGAGTTGTCTGATTTCATTTGATAA
>NZ_JACBXX010000164.1 GCF_013415245.1 Streptococcus danieliae
CTTGAATACGGTTGTGATAAGCAGAAAGTTGTTTATTTTTGAGAGCTGATTTTAATTCATTAATTTGATCTTGTGTGAATTCCATAATATCTATTATAATTCAGATTTTGATTTTTGTTAAGTATAACAACGTGGGGATTCAAAAGAGAAAGAGTATAAAAACCTCAGGCGGATTGCGTCTGAGGTTGGGGGCTCATTCGGATTGAATGGTGATTTTTTGGATGGTGATGGCTTCCTTGGGTTTATCCTGGTCATCTGTTTCAGTGGCAGCGATTTTGTCGACAACGTCCATGCCTTGGATGACCTGTCCGAAGACGGTGTAAGAGCCGTCGAGGTTAGGGTTGCCTCCGTTTTTATAGGCTTGGATGATTTTGGAGTGGTAGGTGTTGGGATCCAAGCGGCTGGAGATATCTTGGGTGTTTTGGTTGATGAAGAATTGGCTGCCATTGGTGTCGGGGCCGGCATTGGCCATGGAGACAGCGCCTCGGATATTGTAGAGGTAGGGGCTGATTTCGTTTTTAAAGCCGGTGCCTGGATCTTTTTCGCTGTCTTTGCCAGCCCAGATGGATTCACCGCCGCTGCCATCCCCCTTGGGGTCTCCGGTTTGGATCATAAAGTCCTTGATGACCCGGTGGAAGCTGAGGCCATCATAATAGCCCTCCTTGGCATGGGTCAAGAAGTTCTCGACGGCCAAGGGCGCGTATTCTGGAAAGAGTTTAAGTGTGATGTCTCCCTGACTGGTTTTGAGAGTCACGACCGGCTCCTGTTTACTGGCCTTGGTCTGCAACTGGGGAAAGTCGGTCTCTGGATTTTTGAGGACTTCTTGGAGCTGGGCGCTCAAACTTAATTCCTGCTTGGGCTGGTTCTGGTAGATGATGAGGGCCAGGGCAGCGGCACTGGCCAGTAGGGCTGCAATGAGTAGTTTTTTCATAGTTGATTTCCTTTCATGTCCTGTGCTCATTATAGCGAATGGAGGAGGGACTTTCAAGCTTTTTACGGGGATCCGTGGTATACTAAGGGTAAACGGAGGAGTACATTATGATTGACTCTTTAGGACAAGTGGTGGTCTATGTAAACGATATCGAGCAGGCAGCCAAGTTCTGGAAAGACCAGGTTGGTTTTGAGTTGGTTGAGCGCCAGGAGAATCTGGGCTTGGTTTCCTATTTGGTGGCCCCGAAGAAGGATAGTCAGGTCCAGATTGTGCTTCAGGACAAGGCTCAGGTAGCTGAATTGAGCCCTGAATTGGATTTGGGGACGCCGTCCTTTTTAATGGAGTCAGCCGACCTGGATGCAACCTACCAATTCATGCTCGATCGGGGCGTTTTGGTTATGCCCATTGTCGACTTAGGCCTGATGCGGGTCTTCAATTTTTCAGATTTAGAAGAAAACTATTTTGCAATTCGTGAGGTAAAAAAATGATTAAAAGAATGGAAGTTTATTTGGTGACGGATGGTAATGGCCAAGAGGCTGTTGAATTTTACAAGGGTGTGTTAGGTGCTGAATTGACCAGCTTGACCCTCTGGGGGGATGCGATTCCTGACGTAGCTGAGGAGCACAAGCACTTGGTCTTGAATGCGCAACTAGTGGTTGATGGGATTCGTCTGCAAATCTCAGATGAAAGTCCAGAGTATGCCTATACCCCTGGTCGCAATGTGGTTCCAACAATCATCGTGGATTCTGTCGAGGCTGCTCAAAAACTCTACGATGCTTTGAAAGAAGAGGCGCAAGAAGTGACCTTGGAATTGCAGGAAACCTTCTGGTCACCAGCCTATGCCAACTTGATTGATAAGTATGGAATCAACTGGCAAATTTCTGCAGAAGTAGAGGATTAAGATGGTCAGTTTGGTAGAACGTTATGCGGATTATCCAGTCCAACCCTTTATTTCCGAGCAGCAGGCACTGGATCACGCCCAAGGGAAGGTCGCACCGGCGGTTCCGCGAAAAAATATGGAGCCCTTAGAAGGGGAGATTGTTGCTGGTGATGTGATTCTCCTGTGGCGGATTGCCCTGGGGACGTTTACAACAGAATCGGTTTTTCCCAAGTATTTTGAATATACCTACGGGATTGACGCTCCCCGCAACTTGCAGATTCTCGAGGAACGCGGCTTGGTACGTCAGCAAAAAGCGCGTGAATCGCTGGCCCATATTAATGCTGGTCAGAAAAAGGCTATCCTCAAGAACCAAGGGGTTAAAGGGTTCTCTAAGATGAAGGCGGCAGAACTAGACCAGGCCCTCTTGGAGCAGGTTGAAGACCAGGCTCTGGAAGCTAGTTTTGACATTCGGGGCTATTGTTTGACATCTCAAGGACAGGCCCTTTTTGACCAACATGCAGAGGTTTTGGATCGTCACCCTAAAAAAGGTTAGGGTAGAAGGGAGTCGCTTATGAAGAAGGGGTTGCTGAAGGGGATTAGCTTTATCGGCTTTGTGGGAATTAGTTTTGTGTTTGGTCATCACCTGGGAGCCCTGCTAGCTAAAATGCCGGTTATTTCTCTCTGGGAGAATGAGCTACTGGATTTTCTGTATCTAGGCTCCATCCTTGTTGTTGGTTTTGTTCTTATGTGGCTGTTAGCGGTTATTCTCCATGAGCTGGGGCACTTGCTTGGCGGTCTCTTGTCCGGCTACCGTTTTATTTCCTTTCGTGTTGGAAGTAGAGTCCTAGTTCGCTGGGATGAGGGCTTGGTCTGGAAACGCTTTTCCTTAGTGGGTACAGGTGGTCAATGTTTGATGGCCCCACCAGTTTCTGAGGACTATCAAGTTCCCGTTCTATTGATTAATTTGGGCGGTCCCTTGATGAATCTTCTGTGGGCCTCTTTATGGCCTCTATCGTTAGCCTTGAAACCATCTCTAGGGAGTCTCCTCCTGTTTCTCTTTGGAGTGCTTAACCTTCTATTGTTCCTTATGACTATTTTTCCGGTGAAAGGGAAGGTCGTTGCAAATGACGGCTGGAATGCTTGGGAATTGTCTCGGAATCCAGCTGCGCGTGAAGCTCTTGCCAAGCAACTGTTGATCGTAGAAGCGATGACTAGGGGCCAGAAAGCACGCTCGCTGCCAGAGGACTGGTTTCAGGTGGCAGCTAAGTCTCCTATTGATGACTCTTTTAGTGCGTCCTTGGAGTTCTATCGGGCAATGCAGCTTATGGATAAAAAAGACTACCAAGCTGGCTCGCTGGTGATGCAGGAATTGCTGGAAAGTGATCGTCCGTTACCAGGAGTCCATCGAATCATGCTTCGTCTTGTTAGACTTTATTATAATTTACTTACGGAATCCAAGGAAGCAGATTTGTCTCTGTTAGAAGAGAAAGAAATCCAACAATTCCTCAAGGCTATGAAGGATTATCCTCTTGTTTTAACGTTGAACTATGCCTTAGCCCGTCTGTCCAAGCAAGACCAGGCAGAAGCGGCTCGGATTCGCCAGCGTTTGGACCGGGTATTAGCGACGTACCCGACCAAGGCGGAAATTGATTCAGTTCGGGAGGATCTGGAACTGATTGATCGAATTGCGGCGGGGCAGCCACTCGATTAGGAAAAATAAGAGTGGGGTAGAAGGAATTTTTGAGTTTCCTTCTGTCCCACTTTCTTGTTTTTTGTAAAATATGGTAAAATAAGCTTATCTTTACATTTTTAGGAGAAAAACACAATGGAAGATCCTAGCAGTCAGAATTTGGTAGTGCAGATTGTATTACTCTTTTTCCTGACCTTTCTAAACGCCTTTTTTTCAGCTTCTGAGATGGCCATGGTGTCGCTCAACCGTTCACGGGTTGAGCAGAAGGCTGAAGAGGGAGACCGGGCTTATCAGCGTTTGTTAAATGTCTTGGAGGAGCCCAATCATTTTCTATCCACGATTCAAGTCGGGATTACTCTGATTAATATCTTGGCCGGGGCTAGCTTGGCCGATACTCTGGGCCGCATGTTTGCGACCTGGATGGGGGGCAGCGAGACAGCCTATGCGGTCGGGAGTTTCCTTGCTTTGGCATTGTTGACCTATATTTCGATTGTGCTGGGTGAGCTTTATCCCAAGCGAATTGCCTTGAACCTCAAGGAATCCCTAGCTGTCCGCACAGCTCCAATTATTTTATTTTTGGGAAAAATTGTCAGTCCCTTCGTTTGGTTGCTATCGGCTTCCACCAACCTTCTCAGTCGTTTGACGCCGATGGAGTTTGATGATGCCGATGAAAAAATGACGCGGGATGAGATCGAATACATGCTCTCAAAAAGTGAAGAGAGCCTGGATGCGGAAGAATTGGAGATGCTTCAAGGGGTTTTCACCTTGGATGAACTGATGGCGCGTGAATTGATGGTGCCACGGACAGATGCCTTTATGGTGGATATTAAGAATGCAAGCGAAGAGAATATCCAAGCAATTTTGAAGCAAAACTTTTCACGGATTCCTGTCTATGAGGGAGATAAGGATAATATTATCGGTATTCTGCATACCAAGCGGATTTTGACCGAAGCCTTTACGGCTGGTTTTGAAAATCTGTCCTTGGAGAAAATTCTTCAAGAACCCCTTTTTGTACCGGAAACTATGTTTGTTGATGATCTCTTGACCTCCTTGCGCAACACCCAGAATCAGATGGCTATTCTGCTAGACGAGTATGGTGGAGTTGCAGGTCTGGTGACCTTGGAAGATCTCTTAGAAGAAATTGTCGGAGAGATTGAGGATGAGACCGATAAGGCGGAGCTGGAAGTTCGTGAGTTAGCGGATGGAAGTTACATTGTCCTCGGGGCTATGACCCTCAATGATTTTAACGAGCATTTTGATGTGGAATTGGAGAGTGATGATGTCGATACCATTGCTGGTTACTACATCACTACCCTGGGCAGCATCCCAGCAGAAGGGGAACGCCTCTCTGTTGATCTAGAGTCTAATGGCTACCGCCTCACCTTACGCAATGATAAGGTGAAAAGAGGTCGGGTAACCAAATTGCGTCTCCACATGGATAAAATCGAAGAAGACCTGGAAGAGATGACTTCCAAATAACTGTCAGACAAGGAGGCTAGGGGAAGATCCCTGACCTCCTTTTTGATACCTGGCAAGTAGCCTTGCTTGGAAAAGGTTTGGAAAAACTTTCCTATTTTCAAAAAAAGTGCTATACTAAATAAAGTAAAACGCTTACAGGAGGGCTGTTATGGGACAAGTAATTGATTATGGACAGGTAACAGGATACGTGCATTCGACAGAGAGTTTTGGGGCTGTTGATGGTCCGGGCATCCGCTTTATCGTGTTTTTGCAGGGATGTAAGATGCGCTGCCAGTACTGTCACAATCCAGATACTTGGGCCTTTGAAAATGAACAGGCTCAGACGCGGACAGTGGATGATATTCTGGAAGAAGCCCTCCGTTATAGGGGTTACTGGGGCAAGAATGGGGGGATTACCGTTAGCGGTGGAGAAGCCCTCTTGCAAATCGACTTTCTGATTGCCCTTTTTACCAAAGCCAAAGAATTGGGCATCCATACCACCTTGGATACCTGTGCCCTGCCTTTCCGCAACAAGCCGGAGTATTTGGAAGTGTTTGACCGATTGATGGCGGTAACCGATTTGGTGCTGCTGGACATCAAGGAGATCAATGATGAGCGGCACAAATTTGTAACCAGCCAAAGCAACCGCAATATCTTGGATTGTGCTCGCTACTTATCAGATAAAGGAATCCCAGTCTGGATTCGCCACGTGTTGGTGCCTGGCTTGACCGACCATGATGAGGACCTGAAGGAACTGGGTGAATTTGTAAAAACCTTGAAAAATGTTGATAAATTTGAGATCCTGCCTTATCACACCATGGGTGAATTTAAATGGGAAAAATTGGGAATTGACTATCCACTCAAAGGGGTGAAACCACCAACCAAAGAGCGGGTTGCCAATGCCAAGAAGTTAATGGAGACAGAATCCTACCAAGACTATCTCAAGCGGGTCCAAAAGGGCTAATTCTGAAGATTGCCACTTGGTAGAAGTCCCTTCTTTGTGTTAAAATAGTAAATGAAAATTGGAAAAGAGGTAGAAACATGTCAAAAATCTTGGTTTTTGGTCATCAAAACCCTGATACAGATGCGATTGCATCATCCTATGCCTATGCTTATTTAGCTCGCCAAGCTCATGGTTTGGATACAGAAGCGGTTATCTTGGGACAACCTAATGAAGAAACGCGCTTTGTGTTAGACTATTTTGGTGTTGAGACGCCACGTGAAATTCAATCCCTTGCCCAGGAAGGTGTTGAACAAGTTATCTTGACAGACCATAATGAGTTCCAACAATCTGCAGAAGGCATCCGTGATGTTGAAGTTTTCGGTGTTGTTGACCACCACCGTGTCGCTAACTTTGAGACTGCTAATCCCTTGTTTATGCGTCTTGAGCCAGTTGGTTCAGCATCTTCGATTGTTTACCGGATGTTTAAAGAAAACCAAGTCCAAGTACCAAAAGAATTGGCTGGTTTGATGCTGTCTGGTTTGATTTCAGACACACTTTTGTTAAAATCACCAACAACCCATGTCACAGATGTTCCTTTGGCAGCTGAGTTAGCAGAGCTAGCCGGTGTAGACTTGGAAGCTTATGGACTAGAAATGTTAAAAGCTGGTACCAATCTCTCCAGCAAAACAGCTGCTGAATTGATCGATATTGATGCTAAGAGCTTTGAATTGGGTGGGAACACTGTCCGTGTAGCCCAAGTCAATACGGTTGATATCGCTGAAATTTTGGAACGCCAAGCTGAAATTGAAGAAGCTATGCAAGCAGCTATGGCAGAAGCAGGCTACTCTGATTTTGTCTTGATGATTACCGATATTGTCAACTCGAACTCTGAGATTTTGACCTTGGGGGCAAATCCAGACAAGGTTGAAGCAGCCTTCGGTTTCACTTTGGAAAATCACCATGCCTTCTTGCCTGGTGCTGTATCTCGTAAAAAACAAGTTGTTCCACAACTAACAGCAGCTTTTGCCAATTAAAATGTGAGGAAGGTAGGTCTTGGTTGGATCTGCCTTCTTTCGCTTATAAACAATGTAAAGGGTCTATATGAAATCATTTGGAAAAGTGTTTAAACAATTTCGGCAGTCACGAGGCTTGTCCTTGCGCTCCATTGCCACAAAAGATTTATCCGTGTCGCAATTATCGCGGTTCGAAAATGGCCAGTCCGATCTCACCATCTCGAAGTTTAAAATTGCTTTAGATGAAATCAATATGCCCATGTCTGAATTTCTCTATGCGGTTCAAGACTTTAAACGTGATGAGTTGCAGGAATTACTGCACCAGATGGATATTTATGTGCTTCAAAATGATGTTGTCAGCATGCGCCACCTCTTGGAATCTAGACCTGTCAAACCCCGGCTAAGACGCTTGTTTTATGAATTAAACACGATTATCATTAAAATCAAACTGGAAGAAATGACCGGAGATCCGGTTGTGTCTGAGCGTGATTTAAGTGTCTTGACGGATTACCTAATTGGCGTTGAGTATTGGGGCTACTATGAATTACTGCTATTTACCCATTCCATGCACCGTTTTCGCCATGCGCTGTTTATGACCCTGTCCAAGGAAATGATCTCACGGTCGGAGTTTTATAAGGAGCTTCCTCTCAATCGCCGGATGATTAATTATTTGGTCTTGGAAGCCTTTGTGCTATCCTGCGAACGTCAGGAACTCATTGACGCCCAGTACTACCGAAAATTCATCAAAAATCATCACTTTGAAGAGCGGGATATGTTTGAACGGATGGTGGTTCAATATGGAGAAGGAATGTTTGAGTTCTTCTTTCATGATGAACGTAAAGGATTGATGCAGATGGAAGCTGTGATTGAGTCCTTCCGTGCCCTGGGAAGTATTCATTTAGCCCAGTCCTATGAAAATCGGGTTCGGGCAGCGCAAAAGATTAAAGCTACTAAAAATTAGCCATCGTAAAAAGGAACCACAATTGGTTCCTTTTTACGATTATTCAAGTGCTTGGACGACAACTTGGGGGTCGCCGGGATAGGGGATTTTTTCCCCTTGGACAATTTGAAAGGCATCCGCTCCTTTACCAGCAATGATAATGGCATCCTCACTCTGATACTGTTGGCTCAGAATTTCTTGGATGGCTGTTTCGCGGTCGGCAATGATGGTTACAGGGCGGTGGAGGTAGCTGGCGATTTCCTGGGAAATGGCCACGGGATCCTCATAGTTGGGATCGTCTGCGGTGAGGACGACCTCAAGGTCTGGGTAGTCGTTTAAGAGAAGGCCAAAGTCCTTGCGGCGGTTTTCTCCCTTGTTGCCAGTGGCACCGAGGATGAGGGCGAGCTTGCCCTTCTGGTAGTGGGCCACGGTATCGATTAGCTTTTTCAGACTATCACCATTGTGGGCATAGTCAATAAAAATTTTAGCTCCAGAAGGATGGGTTAAAACTTCCATCCGACCATCAACCTTGGTTTGGGCGATACCGGCTTGAATGGCTGCTGGACTTGCTTCTAGCTGTTGGCAGGCCAAGCCAGCGGCTAGGGCATTTTCTTGATTAAAGTCACCAATTAATTGAATATCATAATCGCCAGCGAGAGGACCACCAACCTTGAAGTGAAAGGCCGCAGATTCTTCAATGGTATTGGGACTTCCCAGGCCATAGGTTGTGTGCGGTTGGTCTTGAATCGAATCCAAGAGAAAGTCGCTATGATCCATTTGCTGGTTCAAAATGAGGAAGCGGCTGTTGGCTAGGAGCTGCCGCTTGTGGTAGAAGTAGTCCTCATAGCTAGGATGTTCAATCGGCCCAATATGATCGGGGCTGATATTGAGAAAGACGCCGACATCAAAAGTCAGGCCATAGACCCGCTTGACCAAGTAGGCCTGACTGGACACCTCCATAATAAAGTGGGTACGGCCATGGGCGACAGCTTCGGCCATCATGGCAAAGAGATCCAGACTCTCAGGAGTAGTTAGTTGCGATTTGAAAAAATGGACCCCGTCCAGCGTTGAGTTCATGGTTGAAAGCATGGCGGGTTTCCATTCTTGCTTGAGAATGTTGAAAGCAAAATAAGCAGCCGTTGTTTTCCCCTTGGTCCCAGTAAAAGCTAAGAGCTTGAGCTTTTTCTCGGGGTGTTGGTAAAATTCCATCGCAATCAGGCTCATGGCCTGTTTGATATCATTGACCAAAATCACAGGAATGGCGACTTGGTAGTCAATCTCACTGACATAGTAGCGCAAGCCTTGCTGGATGGCAGCTTCAAGGTATTCGGCTTTAAACTGTTGCCCCTTGGCAAAAAAGAGGGTGTGTTCAGAGACCTGGCGACTATCATAGCTCAGCTCTTGGAAGGTCCAATCGTGGCCTCGATAGTGGAAGGTATCCTGGTCGACAATAGCACGGAAGTTATGGTCCGCTTGTAAAATTTGTAAGGCGGTTTCAAGTTTCATCATAGCCCTATTGTAACCCTTCTGGTGTGCTTTTACAAGTCAAAGATGATTGCCTTTTTTTCGTTAAAATCTTGGAGGGACTGGGCCTTCATGCTATAATGGTACTAGTATTTTCGAATAGCTTAGACTCATTTAATTTCAAATTTTGATGTTGTCAAGCCTCCTTGATGAACCTAAGTTCTACCTTCGTCGGCTTTCCTAGTCAATTCCTTGAAATTATTCGAGTATTCAAATTTTGATTTTAATTAGGTATTAGACTCTTTCGAGTTTTCTTCATACATTGTAAGTTTAGGTCCTATGATGAGAACGAGTTTGAGAGCTTATTTTAATTTGGAAGTAGTATTAAAAGGGGATTAGAATGAATGACCAACAAGCGCGTCAGCAGGAGCTGATGCTGAAGGGAGCGGCTTGGATGACCGCTAGTAACCTCATTAGCCGCCTGCTCGGGGCCCTCTATATTATTCCGTGGTATGGCTGGATGGGAGCTCATGCAGCCGAGGCTAATGGTCTCTTTACCATGGGCTACAACATTTACGCCTGGTTCCTCTTGGTCTCAACCGCAGGCCTACCAGTAGCGATCTCCAAGCAGATTGCCAAGTACAATACCATGGGGCAGGAGGACAAGTCCTTTGCCCTAATCAATCGTTTTTTGAAATTGATGTTGATTCTTGGTTTGGTCTTTGCTGGTCTTATGTATCTAGCCGCTCCTCTCTTTGCTTCGGGTTCGGGAGTTGGGGCTGAGTTGACCCCCGTCATGCAGAGTTTGGCTTGGGCTGTGCTGATTTTTCCGGCCATGAGTATTATCCGCGGTGTTTTCCAAGGTTACAGCAATATGCGGCCCTATGCCATGAGCCAGATTGCAGAGCAGGTAGCCCGGGTCATCTGGATGTTGCTGGCCACCTTCCTGATCATGCAGCTGGGCAATAAGGATTATGTGGCAGCCGTTACCCAATCCACCTTTGCCGCCTTTATTGGGATGCTGGCCTCGATGGCGCTTTTGATTTTTTCGCTTAATCAAGAAGGGCTCCTACGCCCCATCCTTGCTGCCTCTGGTCAAAAACTGGAAGGTGGCAGCCAATTGGTATTGGAAACGCTCAAAGAAGCAGTGCCTTTTATTATCACAGGGTCAGCCATTCAGCTTTTCCAGATTATTGACCAAATGACCTTTATTAATGTCTCCCGCTGGTTTACCAAGACCTCGGAGACAGAGCTGCTGGTGCTTTTTTCTTACTTCTCAGCCAATCCCAATAAGGTCAGCATGATCCTGATTGCGGTTGCTTCCTCTGTAGGCGGAGTAGGGATCCCCCTTTTGACAGAGAACTATGTCAAAAAGGACCTGGCAGCCGCAGCCAAACTGGTCATTGATAATCTCAGTTTGCTGCTGACCTTCCTCATTCCGGCAACGCTAGGTTCCCTATTAATGGGGCGGGCCCTCTATACCTTCTTTTACGGCCAGCCAGAAGGAGCAGCCCTAGACCTATTTGTGTGGGCCATGTCCTTTACCCTCCTCCTAGGCCTCTACACCGTTTTGGCGCCAATGATTCAAGCCCTCTACCAGAATCGCTTGGCCATGCTTTACTTCCTTTACGGCTTGGGAGCCAAACTAGTCTTGCAAATTCCATTTATCTGGATCTTTGGTTCCTATGGCCCACTCCTGTCAACCGGAGTAGCCTTAGTCCTCCCCTGCTTCCTGATGTACCGCACGATTCATCAGGTCACACGCCTCAATCACAAGCGCCTGATGAAACGTGTGGTTCTAGTAACTTTAATGACACTTATTATGTCGCTCGTGACCATGCTGGCCCAAGCCCTCTTGTCCCTGGTGATTGGAGTCAACAGCCGTTGGGGCAGCCTGTTACACCTAATGATTGTGGGTGCTATTTCCGTCTACGTTTACGCTTGGATGGCCCTCAAAAGCAACCATTTGGACCGGGTCATGGGCAGCCAGGCCAACCGTTTGCGCCGCTTATTACGAATCTCTTAACATTAGCTGGGCCTGTCCCAGCTTTTTTTGATGGAAAGGGATTTGTTTATTGGGAATCAGTAGGTGGTAGAAAGAGTGTTTTAGAGGAATTTATCTTTTTAAAAATATTTCTTGAATTGTCAACTCAAGTGCAATAAGTCAGCTGCTTCCTAGAATTCTATGGATTAAGCTGTTTGAGCTAGCTCAAACAGAAATTTCGCAGTTTTGTAATGATGAAGCCGTCTAGGTCTCTCGTTGATAGCTTCTAGATACTGAGAGAGTTCTTCATCTGTTAGTGGATTGAGAGATTGCCCCTTGGGGATAAATTCTCTGAGGAGTCCATTGAAATGCTCATTTGTCCCTCTTTCGTGCGATGAATAGGGATGAGCAAAATAAACATCAACACCCGTTAGTTCTGATAAGAGACTAAATTCAGAGCCGTTATCAGATGTAATGGAAGTAATAGGATATCTTTCAACCCAGTCCTGCACAATTTTCTTGATAGTTTCTGATTGTTTGTTCGGTAACTTACAGGCCAAGGCAAAGCGAGTCTGACGTTCCACTAACGTCATTACAACGGCCTCTCCTCGGGTCTTTTTACCAAGTATCAAATCAATTTCCCAGTGTCCAAATTCAGAACGGTTGTTGATACTTTCTGGTCGTTCCTCAATGGATTTTCCAAGAACTTTCTTGTTGATTTTGATTCCAGATCGAGTCCGTTTTCTGCTACTTACCATCTTTGGTAAATCAATCGGTTTAATGGGTAAACGGTTATCTAGTATGTAGCGATAAATAGTCTTAGTTGACGGGATGACTTCTGTTGGGTGTTCTTCTTTATACTCATGGACAAAGGAATCTACACTATGACGGCGAACCTTGGCTTTGACAGCTTTTTCAAGCTTCTCAAAGAAAGTTGATGAGCACTTGTCTAGTTTCAGCCAAACACTCTTTTTGCGATTTTCTTCGTAGACAAGCTGAGCTCTATCTGCAAAATAAGCCTTGTAATAAGTCAGTTTTCCATTCTTATCTTGAACTTGAGTCACTGCACCACGCTCGATTTCCCGGCAGATTGTTGAACGGTGACGACCTAATAATCGGGCAATCTCAGCAGGTTTCTTGCCTAGTTTGAGATAAGCACTAATTTCACCACGTTCGGAAGCTGATAAGTGAGAATAAAGATACTTTTTGGTAGAATGAGTTTGAGACATGTTCATCTTCTTTCTATACTGTTTTGGCGAACTCTAGTATAGCAGACGAACATGTCTTTTTTGTTGCACTTCATTTTACAACACGGCTTTAAAAATATTTTGATATTTTTTTCACAAAAACACTAGACGGGGCACTTGATTTATGATACACTTATTGTGTGAAATAAATCACTAATTATTTTAAGTGAATTTTTTAGGAGGTTCATCCATGGAAAAGATGTCAGTACAAAATCGTGTTCAAAGATTTTCTTTTAGGAAATGTTCTTTTGGTCTTGCGTCTGTCCTACTAGGATTTTGGTTAGTTTCAGGAACTAGTAGTGTTTACGGAGATGAGATGAAGGCCAGTGATTCAACAACTGTTGGAGTTGTGACTACTGAGACATTAGTTGAACCTCCGATGACCAGTGAAATTATTTTAGATCAATCTGCTAGTATCGTTGTAGAAAATGTTGAAGTTCCGAGTGTAAGTACTGAACTGGTAGAGGTTAAAGAAGTACCTGTCGAGACAGTAAATGTATCGAAAGTTGATTCCATTGATCTAGCTACTTCTGTAGAGGTGGAATTGAAATCAGTAGCTGTCAATACAGTTCAGGAAATGAAAGATGGGAATATTGCTCCTTCTCCTGAAGCAGATTCGGTTGAGAAACTAGCACCTGTAAAAGCTACTGAGGATATTAAAGTTTCTGAGCCATCTGAAGCTGTTGCGAAAGTGAAGAATGTTCTAGAAGATAAGAGCGAATCCTCTATCTTGGATAGCATTCCAAAAGTGGGAGATGATGAAGCCCCTCAGGTTAAGTTGGTTGGAGACGATGAAAAACCTTTGGATAAAGCCCGAATAAGAAGAAGTCGGTTTAGAGTTGCTGGTGTTGAGAGAGGAACTTATATAGGGGATAATTATCCTTGGAAGCATGGTAATACCTACACTGATCTTGATCGTTGGGGATATCCTGTACGGCAATGTACTTCGTTTGTTGCTTTTAGATTGGCAGAAACAAATGGATTTTCCAATGTTGGTTATTTAGGTAATGGAGCAGATTGGGGAATCAATGCAGCTTCGCGTGGAGGGTATGTTGATAAAGTTCCCGCAGTAGGTTCTGTAGCATGGTTTGGTAGAGGGGTTTTTGAAGCTTCTGATATATATGGACATGTTGCTTGGGTAGCTGCTGTTGAGGGAAATAATGTTATTATTGAAGAATATAACTTTAACTGGAGCCAAAATTATCATAGAAGAAGTATCCCTATCTCATCTGTAAGTGGTTTTATCCATTTTAAAGATTTAGGTGGTCGAGTTGCTACTCCAACTGTTCAGAAGAATGCAGGGGAGCTAGCTCCTAGTGGAACTTATCATTTTACAACAAAATCATTTATTAAGAGTGAGCCACGAGTTACAGCGACTGATGTAGCTTACTATGATGTGGGTATGTCCGTGAATTATGATCGTACTTTAGAAGCGGATGGACATCATTGGATTAGTTATATCTCTTCTAAAGGAGGTCGTTACTACATTTCTGTCGGTAAAGCATCTTCGAAAACAGCAACAGTTGTAACACCTGTTTCAAATAATTCAGTAGTTACTGTCAGCAGTTCTCTTCCTGCAAGTGGCACCTATCAGGTTAAAGAAAAATCTTTTATTAAAGCTGAACCTAAACTATCAGCTGCGGATTTGGCTTACTATGATGCGGGATCATCCGTGAACTACGACAAAGTTTTGGAGGCAGATGGCTACCGCTGGATCAGTTATTTATCTTTCCAAGGTAACCGTCGTTATATAGCCATTCAGGCATTAGAGGCATCTAATCCGTCAGCTGCTAATCAATCTAATGTTGTAGCTTCCTCAAAAGTATCCTTACCTGCAAGTGGTAGCTATACATTTACTCAAAAATCCTTTATTAAAAATGAGCCACGCCTGTCAGCTGAAAATATTGCTTATTATGATATTGGGATGTCAGTAAATTATGATAAAATAGTATCAGGTGATGGACGAGACTGGTTGAGTTACATCTCAGGTTCAGGAGTTCGTCGATATATTGCACTTCCTTAAGATTAGGAGACAACATCATGAAAAAATATGGTCTTTGCTTATTGGCTGTCCTTGCTTTGACAGCTTGTACCCCAGCTAAAGAAGCTGATGTTAAACCCGCTGTAAGTTCTTCAAGCAGCCAGAAGCTTGTGAAATCGAGCCAAAGCAGTTCCTCTGTCCAAAAGAAACAAGAGCAGAAAATGCGTCCGTCTTCTTCTGTTAAGCCTGCGGTTGCCGGAGAAGGAGTGGAGAATCAATCTGCTGCCTCTAAAGTGGAAGCTGGTGTAGGAGCTAGTGCCGGCGCTATGTCTCAGGGGACAGGTGTCGGAGCATCTCAAGAAACAGGTGTTTCAACAGATGTGTCTACAGGTGGAGAAGCAACAGGTTCTACTGTAGGGGTTCCGGCTCAGACCACTGGGATTCATGGGGAGTCCTTGGTTGCAGGTGATTTTTCAAGTATTGCTGGAATCTGGCAGGATGAATTTGGCAATCAGCTCTATGTTCAAGCAGATGGCACTGTTGGAGTGGTGATGGCTGAATCAGAGGCTATTCCGGAGCTTGAGCGTGTAAATCTGACTCGGGAACTGTTCTTGTATCCGGAGGTGGGAAGCTGGGATGGCACAGCGTATTTTGGTAGATTTGCAAATGATGCTCATACTAGTGGGTTACCTTATGTTTCTATAAATGCCGAAAATGGGACTTTTGACTTGATTGCGGCACAGTCCACAAATACGTATACTGGAATCTTTACTCGGGTTGAGTAAATTCATTGAAGATTAAAACAGGCTTTGGGCTGAGGAGAGTGGTCCTGAACTGACCCCCAAAAGTTGGACAAATAGTTATTGAAAGGATTGAATCCTGTATTGCACAGGACTCAGTCCTTTTAATTTTACCTTAATTCTTTTGTTGTTGTAGTAATCAATGTAATCACTAATAGCCTGTATCAATTCATCAATACTCTTGAAACTAGACTCATAGCCATAAAACATCTCTGTTTTCAGCACTCCGAAAAAGGATTCCATCATTCCATTATCTGTACTATTCCCCTTACGAGACATAGAAGGACGCACTCCTTTCGATTCGAGAAATGAATGATAGCTATTGTGCTGATACTGCCAACCTTGATCACTATGAAGGATACAGCCACCATAATTACCGTCTGGAAAAGCAGCTTCAAGCATATCTTTTACTTGTTTTAGATTTGGTGAAGTGGAAAGTGTGTGGGAGATGATTTCACTGTTATAACCATCAAGGATTGGCGATAAATACAACTTCTGTTCACTACTAGGAATGGCAAATTCAGTCACATCTGTGTAACATTTTTCATATGGTCTATCCGCTTCAAATTGACGTTGAATGAGATTATCAGCCTTCTTACCAATCTCTCCTTTATAGGAACTATATTTCTTCCGATTCCGACGAATGCGTGCTTCTAATCTTAGCTCTTTCATGATTCGTTGAACCTTCTTATGGTTTACAAGATAACCTTGATTTCGCAATTCCATCGTAATCCGACGATAGCCATAGTTACCCTTGTGTTCATTGAAAATTTCTTTGATAAGTTCTCGTAATTCACTATCCTTATCTGGAAGTTCTAGCTTCTTTAAATGATAGTAGTAGGTTGAACGGGCCAGTTTGGCTACTAAAAGAAGATATTTTAATTGGAAATTTTCTTCTAAGAGTTCCTTTATTACTTCTGTTTTCGTTCTCGCTTGGCTTCGGCTTTCAAACGAAGCTCCCTCAACTTTTTTAGGTAAGCATTCTCCGTTCTAAGGTATTCAACCTCGTCTTTCAAGCGTTCCAGCTCAGTTTGATGATCAGGTTTAGACGCCTTTGTTTTTGCCATTTTTACGGATTTCCTTCTTGTTTTCTCAACAATAGTATACCCGTTTTTCTTGAAATCAGCTATCCAATTAGGAAGAGTTCCTCGATTGGGCAAAGCATATTCGAGTGAAACTGATAACGCAGATTCACCTGCAAGTGGGACTCGATCAATCATTTCTTTTTTCAATTCAGGTGGGTAATATCGATTCTTTCCCTTTTTAACCGTTTCAACTCCGTGTTTATCCATTAAGGAAACCATATATTTAAGGTTAGATTGATTAACATCAAACTTCTTAGACAGATGTGGCCATGAATACCCTTCTTTTCTTAAGTGATAAATTTCAAGTTTATCTTCAAATGATAATTTCATAAAAATACACCCCAATCGTTAGATTTTGTGTCTAACATTTGGGGTGCATATCATCCAGGCCGGTTTTTTATTGATACTCATTTAATTTCAAATTTTGACGTTGTCAAGCCTCCTTGATGAACCTAAGTTCTACCTTCGTTGGCTTTCCTAGTCAATTCCTTGAAATTATTCGAGTATTAAAATTTTGATTTTAATTAGGTATGAACTGGAAAAATCTGCTTTTGGGGCTTACTTTGGAAAGCTTTTCAGGGGTGTCTGTGATATAATGGAAAAAATTAAGAAAAGAGGAACCATGATGTCTAAAGTTCAAGTCATTGCGCATCCGTTGATTCAACACAAATTGTCCATTCTTCGTCGGACGGATACTTCTACCAAAGCCTTCCGGGAATTGGTAGATGAGATTGCGATGTTGATGGGATATGAGGTTCTTCGAGACCTTCCCTTAGAGGATGTTGAAATTGAGACGCCGATTACAAAAACGGTTCAGAAGCAGTTGGCAGGTAAAAAATTGGCCATTGTTCCAATCCTTAGGGCTGGTATCGGCATGGTTGATGGGTTGTTGAGTTTGGTTCCAGCGGCCAAGGTAGGTCATATTGGAATGTACCGGGATGAAGAGACGTTGCAACCGGTGGAATACTTGGTGAAATTGCCAGAAGATATTGATCAACGTCGAATTTTTGTGGTTGATCCAATGTTGGCAACCGGTGGTTCAGCAATCTTGGCGATTGATTCCTTGAAAAAACGTGGGGCTAGCAATATTACCTTTGTGTGTTTGGTTGCGGCTCCTGAAGGGGTGGCTGCCTTGGAAGAGGCCCATCCAGAGGTTCCAATTTTGACAGCTGCCTTGGATGAACGCTTGAATGAGCAGGGTTATATTGTTCCTGGACTTGGCGATGCAGGGGATCGACTTTTTGGAACCAAATAAGGGGTTGAAAGTTGACCTTTACTGACCATTTGGGTATAATGAAGTCATTCTAGTAAAGAAGGAGAATACAGAATGATTCCTGTAGTTATTGAACAAACGAGTCGTGGTGAACGTTCCTATGACATCTATTCACGACTATTAAAAGATCGAATTATTATGCTGACGGGACCTGTTGAAGACAGCATGGCTAACTCCGTTATTGCCCAATTGTTGTTCTTGGATGCGCAAGATTCAACCAAGGATATTTACCTCTATGTAAATACCCCAGGTGGATCTGTGTCAGCAGGTTTGGCGATTGTGGATACCATGAACTTTATCAAGGCTGATGTTCAAACAATTGTGATGGGGATGGCAGCTAGCATGGGAACCATCATTGCTTCCAGCGGTGCCAAGGGTAAACGTTTCATGTTGCCCCACGCGGAATACATGATTCACCAGCCAATGGGTGGTACTGGTGGTGGTACTCAACAAACGGATATGGCGATTGCCGCTGAGCATTTGCTAAAAACGCGTCATACCTTGGAAAAAATCTTGGCAGACAATTCTGGTAAACCCGTGGAGCAAATCCACAAGGATGCGGAACGCGATTACTGGATGAGTGCTGAGGAAACCTTGGCTTATGGTTTCATTGATGAAATTATGGCCAATAACCAATTGCCACAAGCTTAATCGATCGCAGAAAAGGAGGTTGGATTGCCAACCTCTTTTCTGTACGACGGGCATGTCGTATATCTGAGGTGCAAGTCCTCTGTGGGCACCTGCTACCGGTGAACCCAATAGCGACTCCCAAGCCTGACTATCGTGAGGTAGCGGGGAGAGGAAGGGATAGCGAAATCGTGGCTCTACGAACAGAAATGTGATATGAAGGCGTATGTAGTGGATGAGGAGGCTGAAAACTCTAAAGTCCCAAAAGGTAGTCGTAACCTATATGCGTAGATCACGAGAGTAAACGAGGAAAGATATACGACTTATCCCGTGAGGTCTCATGAGCGTCGTAGACGTAGTAACAACGAATCATGAGAAGTCAGCCGAACCCATAGTAGTGATGAAGTTTCTGTAATGGAAATGGAGCGAAGGGGCGAACAATTAACCGAAGTAATCCTACTTCACTTGTGTCTGTAAAAGAACGGTCTGATAGAACTGGAGACGGTCACGTATTGACTAGGAGAAGGTTCACGAATCTAAGATGTCCCTCAGACACCGAAACAAGAAAGGAATACGCACATGTCAGAATTGCTAGATAAGATATTATCTCGGAACAATATGCTTGAAGCCTATCATCAGGTAAAAAGAAACAAGGGTTCTGCTGGTATCGACGGAGTTACCATTGAGGAAATGGATAATTTCCTACGGCAACATTGGCGAGAAACCAAGGAACTTATAAAGCAGAGGAAGTACAAACCTCAACCAGTTTTACGAGTTGAAATTCCTAAGCCAAATGGTGGCGTCCGAAATCTTGGAATCCCTACAGTCATGGACAGAATGGTACAACAAGCGATTGTTCAAACCATCAGTCCAATCTGTGAAAGACACTTCTCAGAGTATAGTTATGGCTTTCGTCCCAATCGCTCTTGTGAGACAGCTATTATTCA
>NZ_JACBXX010000022.1 GCF_013415245.1 Streptococcus danieliae
CTTTTTTCTGCTTTCGACCATTAGGTGTTGCATAAGAATCAATAATTTTTCCATCCAGTGCGAGTACTTGACCGAAATCAGGGAGTAGTTCATAGAGTTCTGCAATTCCTGTTTGTATCCACTCATCAATATCAGGACAGACTTCCTCTAAATCTTTGACAAAACGAGAATAGGCTGACTTGGAGGGAGCATTGACAATTTTTGTTGCACCCGAATTTAGACGGACACTGTGAGTTTCAAAACCACAGATTTGCCTTAATTGACTGTTCATTCGCAATTGGCGTAACAATTGCTGGTCAGTCTCTAATTGAAGGATCAATTTAGCAATATAGGCGATGAAGTAAGATTGGATAGAATAATCCCGACGACCATATTTCCGCTTTGCTTCTAACTGCTTGAACAAGTCCGTTTCAGGTAGAGCATCTAATACCATCAAAATTTTTTCTAAATCACCAAATTCCTGATCTTCAAATAGATTGAGTTGTGTTATAATTTTCATAGTGAGACCTCGTTAATAGAGATTTTTACACTAACTATTATAGCGCTTTGACGTTGTATTGAGGCTCACAAAAGGGAAAAATCGCTACTTTACCGTGGCGATTTTTCTTTTTGCAGTTCAGTAATCCCCCGTCAGAACTGAGGTTCGAAACAACGGGAATGATTCCAGACCTAACTCGAAGCCTAATCCTCCAAGGGAAACTGGGACAAGTAGTCATAGATGTCTTCGACAGGATCCAGAGCCATTTTCTCCTGGAAACGAGCCAGGGCTTTCAAGTCTTGATAAATCTTACTATCCTCGATCGACCGTTTCGCTGCGGCTGGATTTTCCTTTAGCACCCCATCTTCAATGGTCACAAATTCCAATTCTTGGAAAATTTGTAACATCTTGATCAGTAAGGGTCGCTGAATTTTTAAATAAAGGGCTAGATCGTTAAGCTTGTACCGGACATCAAATTCTGGAAACTGACGAATGGTCTTATAAAGCAAGGCAAATTGATCCCTACTTCCAACTCCCGTTAAATAAAAAGCTTCCTTAATGCTGTTTTTAAAATAGAGCACTTGCGGTTGACGCTCCCGAATAAAACGCGCCAAGGGTTCTACTGACTCCGGTAACTGATCAAGAACATAGGCTGAGGCAGCTGGAACATTAGCCGGAAAATCTTCTGTAAAATCCAAAACCGGAACCGAGTCTGGCAGGGAGATTTTACCAGAGCGAATGTTGTAGAGCTGCAAACCTTCAATTCGGGCATCCACCATCATCAGTTGCAGGCTGGTTTGGCCATTCCACTTGTTGACCGCTAGGGTTACCAGCAACTCCAGTTGCTTGGCCTGTGAAAATTCCAAGCTTAGGTTGCCATAACCGAAACCAACAACCTCAAATTCCGCCTGACCTTGTGAAATCTTCAATTTTAAGTGGGCATTTCCCTGCCCCATGCTGCGAGCCGACTCAACCTGGAAGTCCGAAATGTAAAAGACTGGTTGGCGATTATCCATCCCAAAAGGAGCCAATTGTTGGAACTGTTCCAGGGTTTTGAGGCTAAGACTCTGCAGATCCAAAATCTCGTCCACCTGATAGGCCGGTTTCTGGCTAGAGATATCCCCCTGCTGGTCAATATAAGCTTCCAAGACAGCCTTCAGGGTCGGGATTTGCTCCAATTCCAAGGTCATCCCCGCAGCCCCCGCATGGCCGCCAAAGGCGACAAAAAGCTCCCGGTGGGGATCCAAGGCTTCAAAGAGGTGGACACTTTCAGGGCTCCGAGCGGAGCCTTTGGCTCTTTGACCATCACTGCTCAACACAACAATCGGTTGGCCCGTTTCTTCTAGCAGACGACCAGCTACAATCCCTAGAACTCCAGGATTCCAGCCCTCTTGCACCAAAACCTGGGCCCTGGCTTCAGGGTCCAGCTGGGACCGCGCCTCTTCATAGATCGCTTGAACTAGCTCCTTGCGTTCGGTGTTTTTCGCATCAATCATCCGCGCCAGCTCATGGGCCAACTCATCATCAAAACCAGTCAAGAGCTCCAAGGCCGGATTGGGATCGTCCAAACGGCCCAGAGCATTCAAACGCGGAGCCAGCTGAAAACCAACGGTCTCTTCATTGGCCTCGTCTAGTTTTAGCGAAGCCACCCGGGCTAGTTCTTGCAGACCGATACGTTGGGTTTGTTTGAGAATTTTCAGTCCCTGAGAGACCAGAATCCGATTCTCCCCAACCAGGGGTACCATGTCGGCAATCGTCCCGATTGCCACCAAATCGAGGAAATCCTGGACTACATCGCCGACTAGGGCACAGGCTAATTTGAAGGCAACCCCCACACCTGCTAAATGGGGGAAAGGATAAGGATCATCGGGTAATTCTGGGTGAATAATGGCATAGGCAGGAGGTAGGACCTCTGGTAGGGCATGGTGGTCCGTTACAATCACATCCACCCCTTGCTGGGCCGCATACTCCAACGCCTCATGACCAGCTACTCCATTATCAACCGTGATGATCAAGGAAATCCCCTGGTTCTCAATGAAGTACTTATAAACACTTTTGTTGGGGCCATAGCCGTCCGTAAAGCGATTAGGCAGGTAGACCTCAACTTCCGCCCCCAGCTCCTCGAGCACTTCCTTCATAATCGAAGCACTGGTCATTCCATCGGCATCATAATCACCATAGACCAGAATCGCCTCTCCTCTTTGGATGGCCGCCTCAATCCGAGCAACTGCCTTTTCCATATCTTGAAAAAGAAAAGGATCGGCCAGGTCCTCTAAAGATGGCTGTAAGAAAGCCTCAAGGTCTTCCTTGCTGTGGACCCCACGCCGGAACAAGAGATCCGCCACCGATTCTTCCAAGCCGAAAGATTTAGCTGCCGCCATAAAGTCCTGGTCTTCTACCTTGGGCTGAAATTGCCAATCGTATTTTGCTTCAATCATCTGAATCCCCTAGTTTACAATGGAATTTCTTCCAAATCTTTGACAACATGAACATTTGGGAAAATGTTAGCGGCATCATCGCGCATCCGGCTAATATCTTTGGCCAAAAAGCGTGGACTAATGTGGTTAAGCAAGAGGCGCTTAGCTCCCGCTTCCTTAGCCACTTTGGCTGCATCCATATTGGTCGAATGACCATGATTGCGGGCTAGTTTTTCATCACCCTTGCCATAGGTCGCTTCATGAACCAAAATGTCTGCTCCTACACCTAAGCGAACACTGGCATTTGTCTTTCGGGTATCGCCAAGAATTGTAATCACCTTCCCAGGACGAGGGGGTGAAAGGTAGTCCTTGGCTTGGATGAGGCGGCCGTCTGGCAGGGTAATATCTTCCCCTTTTTTAATTTTTCCAAATAAAGGCCCAAACGGAACACCGGCCTCCTTCAAGGCTTCCGCGTCCAAAGTTCCTTCTAAATCTTTCTGGATCACCCGGTAACCAACGCAGAAAATACTGTGGTCGAGGGCTTCGGCATAAACCTTAAATTGATCGGTCTCCATAACCAAGCCCAGCCTATCATGGTCAAATTCATGAAAATGAATGCGATAGGGCAGGCGAGAACCAGACAGGCGGAGGCTGTTGAGCACAAAGTTGCGAATGCCTACAGGACCGTAGATGTCTAGATTGGTCTGCTCTTCATTGGCTTGAAAGGCCCGACTAGACAAAAAGCCCGGCAGGCCAAAAATATGGTCCCCGTGCAAGTGGGTAATAAAAATCTTGCTGACCTTGCGGGGACGAATGCTGGTGTGCAGAATTTGATTCTGAGTCCCCTCGCCACAGTCAAACAACCAGACTTCATTAATTTCATCTAACAGTTTCAAGGCGAGACTCGAAACATTGCGCGCCTTTGAGGGCTGACCGGCACTAGTCCCTAAAAATTGTAATTCCATGCTTCCTCCTCTATCACTACTGCAAGCTGACGTTCCTTGGAGCCATACCAGAGGAGGGTCTCAACTTCCTGTTTTGCTAATTCTTGGATTAAATCTTCTTGGCTGTAAGAGACCCATTTCTGGGTCCCATCTTGTAAGAACAGTCGATCGGTTAAAGGACTCAAAGCCTCTTCCCTTTGCACCTCTCCTGCTTTATAAGGACGTAGAATGATGCGACCTTGGTAAGTCGCCAGCAAATGCTCTGGAAAAATCAGGGCCAGCTCCCACAGCAGGGCTGGTGTCACCGGCTCCTCTACCTGGGCAAAAATCTGCCCCAATCCGCTCGCATCTAGCAGGGCTAAACCGTAGGCTTTGCCAGACAAATTCAAGCGGATAAAAGGTTTAACTTCCTCGAAAGAGGGATCTTTTTGGAACAGTTCAAAAGCCTGACTCATTTCCAGCAGGTAGTCCATAGCCTCCTGAGGCCCCTTTTTCTGATAGAGTTCTGCAAAATAAGCATTTAAGACACTGGGCGGAGGCGTAATCCAGGCTAGCATTTCTTGTGGGTTTTTGCCCCTTAAAACGTGTTCCAGGTACTTGCGATCCAGGGCGGTGTAGCCGCCCAGAGCAATCGCCCGATCAATCCATTCATTCATAAAAGGTTTCTAATCTCCATTTATTTTTTGTTGCGATCCAACCCGCCACGGTTAATCCCTCTTGGTCATAGTCCAGTCGATCTATTAAGGCCAAGGCTTCTAATTCATGCAAGCGGTATTGCTTGGCCAAGGATAGGTGGAGCTCAAAAGGCTCCCAGAGTTCCTTTAGTCCTTCAATGATGATGGCTTTTAGATCTTCTTTGGCAGAAGGAGAATGGGCTGAGAACTGCCGAGACGGGTTAAGGGTGGGAACAAAATGGTCGACTCTGTCCAACTTATTATAAAGGGTCAAACGTGGAATCTGGTCCATTTCCAATTCCTGAATCAGGGCCAATACCGTTTCTTCCTCCTGCTCATGGTAGGGATCACTGGCGTCAATCACATGCAGCAACAAATCCACATGCCGACTCTCCTCTAGGGTAGACTTAAAGCTGGCCACCAATTCAGTTGGTAGGTCCTGGATAAACCCAACAGTATCTGTCAGGGTTGCCGCTAGATTTTGATCCAGGTGGATTTTCTTGGTTGTCGCATCTAGGGTCGCAAAAAGTTCATCGGCCTCATACTGGGGCGTCTCCCCTAATAGATTCATGATGGTCGATTTTCCAGCATTGGTGTAGCCAATCAGGCCAATTTGCAAATCGGGACTGGCTAGGCGTTTCTCCCGAATCCGACTGCGATTTTTCTCAACAGCCTTTAACTGCCGCTCAATATCAACAATTTGATTGCGGACAGCCCGGCGGTTTAATTCCAATTGACTTTCCCCGGGTCCACGGGAGCCGATTCCTCCCCCTTGGCGACTCAAGAGAATCCCTTGACCAACCAAGCGCGGCAACAGGTACTGCAATTGGGCTAGGTGCACCTGCAGTTTGCCCTCATAGGACCGAGCTCGCAACGCAAAGATATCTAAGATCAGCTGCATCCGATCAATCACTTTAACACCCCACTGGCTTTCCAGATAGGTATTTTGGCGGGGTGTCAGCCGGTTATTAACCACAACACTGTCAATTTCCTCAGCCTCAATCCAATCTTTAACCTCTTGGACCTTACCACTTCCAATTAAGCTGCGAGCATCCACCCGCTCCCGTTTTTGCACGATTTCCCGGACAACCTGGGCGCCAGCCGTGTGGGCCAGGCGGGCTAACTCTTCCATGGACATGAGAAAATGGTCCATTTTGGGCAGCTCGACCCCAATTAAAAGCACCCGCTCTTGTTCTTTTTTCGTATTAATCATGTAAAAATTCCTCAACGACTGCCTCAAGATCCTGTTTAAAGGTTGGGTTTGAAACGACAAAGAAGTGCGGTTCCATACGATTCCGGAACCAGGTTAATTGCCGCTTGGCAAAGCGGCGCGTGTTTTTCTTGACTGTCTCCAAGGCCGTTTCCAAACTAGCCTCCCCGGCAAAATAGGGGAACAGCTCCTTGTAGCCAATGCCACGGGCTGCCTGTGCTTGCGGATGATGGTCATAAAGCCACTTGGCCTCCTCCAGCAAGCCCTGCTCCACCATGACATCCACCCGCTGGTTAATCCGCTGGTAAAGCAACTCACGCTCGTCATCCAAGGCAATTAGGAGCGGCTCAAAATCCTGCTCCTGATTTCTTAGATCTTGCCCAAACTTCGCCAATTCCAAGGCTCGCATAGCCCGCCGACGATTGGGTTCCCGAATCTCAAGGTCCTTCTCCGCCACCAGACCATACAGGGTCTCCGTGTCCAAGGCTTCTAATTCTTGCCGATAGGCCAACAAAGCCGTCTGATCCAAGTCTCCCCCCAAGTGGTAACCTTCCAGTAGACTTTGAAGATAGAGGCCCGTCCCTCCCACTAGGATAGGAAGAGCCCCTCTAGCTCTAATTTCTTGAATCTTAGCTTGGGCTTCCTGAACAAAATCAAAAGCCGAATACCCTTGATCGACTTCTCTGACATCCAACAAATGATGGGGGACCAGGGCTTGTTCCGCTGGGCTAACCTTGGCCGTGCCAATATCTAAGCCACGGTAAACCTGTTGACTATCGCCTGAAATAATCTCCCCCTGGTATTTCGAAGCTAGCTCAATCCCCAAAGCAGACTTCCCGACCGCAGTGGGTCCCATAATAACAATTAACTTGGTTTTCATCGTTTTCCTTGAAAAATTCTTCCGTTTTCTATACCTATCATTTTAACACGATTCCTCAAAAATAAGAATAGATAAGCTAAAACAATCTTGAACGAACAAGACGAGTGCAAGGGATGTCTTCAGATCCCCCTCAAACTCCATCCCAGAATCATAACTTCAGACAATCAATGATAAAAATACGGTTTTCTCTTGAAAATTTCTCCTATTTTCTATATCCTATCAATAGAGTACAGAAAAGGAGAACCACTTATGGCAAACAATTTTGGTAAAGGACTTGTAACAGGAATTCTCGGAACTGCCGCTGCAGTTGCCGGAGCAGTCTACGCAGTCCACAAAACAATCATCGAACCAGAAGAGCAAAAAGCAGCATTTATCGAAGAAAACCGTAAAAAAGCTGCCCGCAAACGCGTATCACACTAAAAAAGAGGTTGGAATCCAACCTCTTTTTTTGCTAACCGAAAAACCCCAGGCCAAAACCCAGGGTTAAATGTCAACTTAGAAAACTGGACTACGTCGTTGTACCCCTAAACAAAAGCATCCTTGCTTTGTCTGTTTTCCAAAGGAGCTGCTCAAGCAGCCGGGATTATTGACTAGTCTGCTTCAATCTGAAAACAAGCTAGACCTTCTCCCTAGAAAATGATAGGTACTCTGATCGTAGAAAGTCTTATCCTGATGAAGAAACCCTAGATAGTAAAGACGGTTTCAAACTTAACCTAACTCAACAAAGAGCCGGTAATCAGCTTCAGGAAGATATCGAAATCTTACATCGAGATTCGAAATCTACTAAAATTTAGGCCGAAAGATCTGACTTAGAGCTAGAAGCCCTTCACAGTGGCGGGACCGTGTTGGAATTGCACCAAACTTCCATCGCACCTAAAAGTACAAACATCAATTTCTACTACTTAAATTTTACCACATTTAGTCTTTTTTAGGCAAGGATAAAAGTTTTTAGAAGTGAGCCTGTTTGTTTTGACGGTGATCCTCTTGCTGCTTTATACCAAGAAGGAAATCATAAAAATCTAGCGTTCCTTAACAATAAGACTCCCCATCTCAATTTCCTCTCCTGAAAAAGATTTATACAGCCGACCCGCTCCATCTCCAATATAGCTGATAGGATCAAAAGTTTCTTTCCTGAAATTGCCATCTTCTGTAATAAAGTCCGAATCAAGTGCTCTTCGCGTAACTTTCGCAATTACATTGGTTAATGCTCCACAAGGAACCATTTCGACAACCTGACATTCAATAACCAAGGGACAAGCATCCACGAGTGGGACATCAGCTTCTCCCAAACTGTAAGTTAAGCCGGTTAAGTTAAATTTATCCTTATGGGAATTAAAACCCGCGATTTCGATCTCCCTCACTAAATCCATCTGAGGAACAGAAACAGAAAAAACTCCTGTCTGACTGATCTCTTGAATGGCATTACTCT
The DNA here is from genome assembly GCF_013415245.1 of Streptococcus danieliae. Taxonomy (GTDB): domain Bacteria; phylum Bacillota; class Bacilli; order Lactobacillales; family Streptococcaceae; genus Streptococcus; species Streptococcus danieliae_A. Next base: position 8,033 of record NZ_JACBXX010000022.1, read on the forward strand.
TAGTTCTCATGGCACAAACAAGCATGTTCCCCAAGGAATAGATCGAACTACAAGTAGAAATGTTGTAGCCGTGGATACGATCTTTATAGCCTAAGAAAAATGTTGGAAAACCAAAATAAAGTTTGCGTGTATCAATTGTTTCTTTCATAAATCTATCCCTCTAAATAGCTTCCCATTGCTGTCGCAAATGCTAAAGGAAGAGCTAATCCCTCCCAGTCCGCTTCTTGGCAACCCCTAGATACCATGGCTTCCTGATCAGTAGTTACCTTGGTCAACCAATCTGGATCAACCAATAACTGGCGTCCCATAGCCACAAAATCGGCAATTTGGAGAAGCTCGTCTACTTGAGAAGTCTGCTGAATCCCCCCGACAGCAATAATCGGCAAACGCCCTGCTAATTTCTGAGAAATCTGCTCCACTACCGACTCTGTAGTCTGTGGATTTCGCAAAGATGCTTGCTGGGCTTGAGCCAGGGAGAGGTGGACATAGTCCAGCCCTAACGGGATTAGCTGCTCCAAAAGTTGAAGGCTATCAAACAGAGACAAACCGGGCTCTTCAATTTCTTCTGGTGAAAGACGATAGCCAAGGAGGAAAGGCCGGTCTGCCTGCGCTGCAATCAGGACTTTAGCCTTCTTGACCAGTGTTTTGGCAAAGCGCCTGCGGTTATGTTCTGTTCCACCCCACTGGTCTGTGCGACGGTTAGAATGGGGGGATAAAAACTGTTGAATCAGGTAGGTATTGGCGCCATGGAGCTCAACCCCATCGAAGCCCGCCTGAATCGCTCGGCTGATCGCCGCCAAAAAAGCTTCCAGTAATTCTTCAACTTCCTTGCGTGTAGCTGCTTTGGGTTCTAAGACTTGACCGTGTTCGGCGATCACGGCACTCGGAGCTAGAGGGCGGTCACCGACTACTAAATCGGGAGGCACCATCCGGCCTCCATGATAGAGTTGGAGAATCGCCAAATTTCCTTTAGACTTCATGGCACTTGCCAGATTCCGTAAACCAGGAATCTTATCATCCTCAGCTGCACTAAAACTGCCCCGAAAAGCTTGACCATCTTCACAAACATAGGCACTTCCGGTTATCAACATCCCTGCAGAACCTGCCCGACGCCGATAAAAGGCAATATCTGCCGAGGAGACATAGCCTCCCGGTAAGCTAGAACTAATGGTCAAGGGGGCTAATACCAACCGATTTTGGGTGGTCAAACCTACCTTAAATTGATACATATCTTCCAGTTTATTCATCCTACTACTCCTTTACAGTGACTCCGCGAAGCTTATGACAAAGCAATATAATATAAAGATAGTCCTACTCACCCACCTTAAAACACTACAATAGCTTTTCCCGCCAACCAACTAGACTCTCCTCAAGCACTAAAACTCGCCCTTGAGGGACCTCAATATCCCAAAAGGAACGATGAGGGTCCGTTAGGTTTTGGATTAGCAAACGAAGAACGCCTAGATGAGCTACAAGAACAATGGTAGCCTCCTCCCTAGCCAAAATCTCCACTAACCCTGATTGAACTCTAGTCTTAAAGTCGCTAAAAGATTCCGCTTGAGGAGGGCAATAATCAAATGGGGCTTCTAGCCAACGAACCCAATTCACTGGATCCCGATCTTCAATTTCATCAGCAGTTAATCCCTCCCAAAGTCCAAACCCTTTCTCATTAAAAACATCCCTCTTCAGCAACTCTCGCTTTGGAAAAGCAATGGTCGCGGTCTCCTGGGCTCTCTTTAGACCGCTCGTATAAATCACCTCCGGCTCAAACGACTCCATCAACTTCCGCTGTTGCCTAGCCTGCTTTCTGCCTTGGTCTGTTAGTTCGCTCTCCAAACTACCATAAAAACGCCTTTCCCGGTTGCAAATAGTTTCCCCATGCCTCAGTAAATACAATGTTTTCATATCACCAATCCCAATAAATAACACAATTGCCCCAATAAGGCATAGGCTCCCAAGGTATCCCCTGTTTGTCCTCCAATCTTTCGATAGACAAAGCGCCGATAAAGAAGAGCCCCTACTAAGAAACTTGCATAAGCAATCAGTCCCTTATTTTGAAAAAAATAAAAGGAGAGTCCAATTGGCAAAGCTTGTGCCAAAACAATGTGGTGTCCCTTTGCCCCTTGGAAAAAATTTCCAGATCCAGTGTGGGCACGCGCATCCCTCAGCTTCCAGACCTGGATTGCCAAGCCGGCCTTGGAGATTGTAGCGAGCATTAATAGGACTTGCCAATCTATGAATTTTTGCTCCCAAAAGGCTGCAACAAAAAGAAGATAAAAGAAAATCAGAGCGAGAACCCCATTTGTCCCCATACGGCTATCCTTCATAATTTCCAGCATACGCTCTGGCTTACGAGAAGAAAAAAGACCATCCGCTGTATCCGCTAAAGCATCCATGTGAAAACCTCCTGTTAATAAAACATCAAAAAACAAGAGTACAACCAAGGACAAACTAGAAGGTAAAACACTGGTGAGCAGAAGAAAAAGACTACTCCATAAACACCCAAGTAACAATCCAAAGAGACTCAAAAAAGGAACCCCCGTTCGAATGTAGGACAAGTCGATAGTCAAGGGGACGGGAATTCTTGTAAAAAATTGCGTATATATTAATAATGATCGAATCATTTCAAACGTTGGACGAGCCCACTGACGACCCAGTAAACTTCGTCCGCCTCCCTTGCTAACTGTTGATTTCGTTTTCCTTGAATATCCTGGAATAAACGACCAAGATAGGTCGATGCTTGTAAGCCGAGTCCAACCTCATCGCTAACAATCCAAAGTTCTTGAGACGCAGTTGAAGAAGCCTTCAAAATAGTTGACCACTCCCTCTCTAAGCGAAGTTCCAACTCTTCCTTCGTTGATGGAGACAATTGTTCTACCTCCTTCTCTTGAAGAAAATCAAAAAGCAAATTACTAGTCAGCATAGTCGCTGAGTCTAATAGAAACAACTGTTCCGAACGTTGATAGATAACCTCAGCTAAATTCTAATAACCCTCATGTGTCCCCCAATGAGCAGGTCGACGATTGCGATGAGCCTCGACTCGCTGATTCCATTCCTCATCCGGCGATAATAACAAACCGGTTGCCAAATAACAAACCGGTACGCTCTGCGCCAGTAGCTCTTGCTCAGCAAACTTGGATTTCCCGCTTCGAATTCCTCCCAAGACTAAGACTAGCTTTCCCATACTCTGCCTCCGATTTTCCGAAAGACCTCTTCAATAACTTGGAGAGTCTGCTCAATATCCCTATCTGTATGCGCTAAGGACAAAAAATTACTTTCATATTGTGAAGGGGCCCAATAAATGCCCTTAGTAAGTAAAAGCTGATGAAAATTAGCAAATTGCTCATAATTCGCTGACTGAGCATCCTTAAAGTTTTGGACTGGTTTATCCGCAAAGAAAAGAGAAAACATACTTCCACGCCATTGGACCTGGACTGGAAGTTGATACTTCTTAGCTAAGCCTTGAATTCCCTGACATAGGCGAGTTGTCCTAGCCTCCATCTCCGCAAAAGCATTTACTCCTAATCCCAACAGGGTTGCTAAACCAGCTGCCATCGCAATTGGATTTCCCGAAAGAGTTCCTGCCTGATATACGGGACCTAGAGGAGCTATCTGATCCATATAGCAAGCCTTTCCACCAAAGGCTGCCACTGGGAAACCTCCGCCAATGACTTTCCCCAAACAAACAAGATCTGGTTGCAGTTGATATAACTCACAAGCACCCCCGTAGGCAGCACGAAAACCAGTCATAACCTCATCAACAATAAATAAACTCGAATGCTCCTCGCAAAGCAGAGCAATTGTTTCCAAAAAAGCACGATCTGCTGGAATCAATCCCATGTTCCCAGCTACTGCTTCGACAATCACTCCTGCAATTTCTGAAGCATGGTGCTGAAAAATCGCTTTCACAGCTTCCGAATCATTATAAGGAAGAACAAGAGTCTCTGGTATGAGAGCCGCTGGGAGGCCAGCTGAATCCGCCAGTCCCAAACTCGCAACGCCAGATCCTGCACCGATTAAGAAGGAATCACTATGACCGTGATAACAGCCTTCGAATTTGATGATATTTTCACGACCCGTTACAGCACGAGCTAGGCGGATAGCACTCATCGTTGCTTCTGTTCCAGAGTTTACAAAACGCATCTTCTCTAGAAAAGGAAGGCGCCGCTGTAATTCCTGTCCCAAAGCTAATTCCCGTGGACTCGGAGCTCCAAAGCTACTTCCCAGATTCACAGCTTCCCGAACTGCCGATTGAACACTGTCTACTGCATGTCCTAAAACCAAGGGACCCCAGGATAATACATAATCAATATAAGTATTTCCGTCCACATCCCTCAATCGAGATCCAGAACCCGATTCAATAAACAGAGGCTGACCTCCAACAGCCTTAAAAGCTCGAACAGGGCTATTAACACCGCCCGGAAATAGTTTTTTAGCTTCCTGAAAATATTCACTTGACTGCTTTCCCATCTCTATCCTTCCATCTTTCTAGCGCAATTTCTTTGGCGAAATAAGTAATAATGAGATCCGCTCCAGCCCGCTTCATAGCCAACAAGGACTCGTCTCGGGTCAAAATTGGATTTAACCAACCTTTCTCCCCAGCCGCCTTAATCATTGCATACTCACCACTGACATTGTAGGCTACTAGAGGCAGTAAGCTCGTCCCACGAATTTCTCGAATAATATCTAGATAGGCAAGGGCTGGCTTGACCATGAGGAAATCCGCTTGCTCATCCTCGTCTGCCAAAGCTTCTCGCAAAGCCTCCCTCCGATTGGCACTATCCATCTGATACGACTTCCGATCACCGAACTGCGGAGCTCCCTCAGCCGCTTCACGAAAGGGACCATAAAAACTCGATGCAAATTTTACCGAATAAGCCATAATCGGAACCTGGTCAAAACCAGCAGCATCTAACCCTCGACGAATTGTCGTCACAAATCCATCCATCGCATTTGATGGAGCAATCACATCGGCTCCAGCCTGTGCTTGGCTAACGGCTACTTGCGTTAAAAGCTCTAAAGAGGAGTCATTATCAACATCATCTTCCTTTAACAGTCCACAATGACCATGGTCTGTAAACTCACACAAGCAAGTATCCGCAATTAACAGTGCTTCTGGATGTGATTTTTTAATAGCTTGCAGAGTTTCTTGGACAATTCCTGTCGGGGCATAAGCCTGACTTCCTCGTTCATCCTTATTTTGAGGAATCCCAAATAGAATAAAAGCCTTAAGTCCCAGGCTCATACACCTACCCACTTCCTCCACGAGGTCTTTGATAGGAAATTGATAGATTCCCGGCATAGACGGAATCTCCATCGGCTGCTCCAAGCCTTCTTTTACAAATAAAGGATAGATAAAATCATCCAAGGATACATCGGTTTCTCTCACGAGGTCCCGTAAAAAGGGATTGCGCCTTAATCTTCGTTGTCTTTTAAACATAATTTCCCTCCTGTTCTTGAACAATTGTTGCTAACATCTTCTCTAAAGAAGGATAATCTGGAAGATAGCTAATCCTGTAGCCCGCCTTCCGGATAGCATCCGCAGTTGTCTGACCAATAGCTGCTATCCGATGTCGCTCCGGTTCCAATACAGCTCCAGAAGCCAAAAAGGCAGACCAAGCAGAGGGACTAGCAAAGGTAAGAATCGATTCCTCTATGTCTGAAGCCAGTAAGTTGGCCAAAGTCCTTTGCCCCGCTTGATGAGGTCTGGTCTCATATAGAGACCAGGTAAACACATGATGACCTGCCGCCTCCAACTCTCGACCTAAACTTCCCTTGGCAAGGTTTGACTGGGGAAATAGGATAGTCTGAGGCACCGGATAAGTCTCTAGCCATTCCTTAATAAAAGCTTTTCCATACGGTTGAGAAGACTGAAAATGTATTCTTAGACCAGCTTTCCTTGCTGCCTGAGCTGTCTGAGATCCAATCACCGCTATCTTATTAGGGAAATAGGGAAGAGTGTTTAAAAAGGAAACAGTCACCGCACTAGTTAAGAGTAACCACTCAGCCTTATCCTTATCCTGACCTGATAATAGAGAGCCAGGCAGAGGGAGTGAATGAAACTCCAACAAAGGAACGTGAAGAAGTTCATAACCTAGGGCTTGATAATCCCTACACAATGACTCGCTCGGTCTCTGTTCACGGGTAATTAGAATTTTCAACATTTGGCAATCCCCTTAACCCTGCTTCCTTTAGTTTAGTAAAAGCCTCCGATGCCAAGGTATTCACTTGCTTCCCTTCAACTTGGGCATAATGACACTCTCCCTTTGGAGAGGCTAGCATCGTTTGCAACACGTAACCATCTCCTTTTGTCTGAGCTAAAGCCGAAATCGGAAATGTACAATCTGCCTGCAGTAAAGATAAAAATTGGCGTTCAATCGCAACGCATTGAGCGACTTGTTTATCATTAAACGTAGCTAATAGGTCTAAAATTTCCGTATCTTCTTGACGACATTCGATGGCCAGAGCAGCCTGAGCTACAGCCGGAAGGCAAATATCCAAAGAAAGTGGTTCCAAAAAAATATCCCGACCTCCTTGCCAGCCTAAACGTTTTAGACCTGCCATCGCTAATACAACAGCTTGGTACTGTCCCTCTTTAACTTTTTCAATCCTACTATCAATATTTCCACGAATCGACCGATAAACCAAATCTGGCCTTTGCCTTTGCAATTGTAGAGTCCTCCTAAGACTACTAGTTCCCACAATGGATCCCGAAGGAAGATTAGCCAAACTCCAATTTGGGTTCGAAAAAACCAAGCAATCACGTACATCCTCTCTTGGCGAGACTGCACCGATAGTGCATCCAGGAGCCAATATAGCTGGAAGATCCTTCATACTATGAACAGCCATATCGATTTTCCCTTGCTGAATAGCAGTTTCAATATCTGTTACAAAAATTCCCTTTCCACCAATGACAGATAATGGAACATCTTGCAATTGATCTCCTTTGGTTGTATAAGGAACGACCTCAAATATCCGATCTGGATGCAATTGGCGTAGCTGATCCAAAACAAGATTGGTCTGACGAATGGCCAATAAGCTTTTACGACTTCCTACTCGTATTGTTCTCATAACTCTTCCTCACTGAATCCAAACACAGAGCGAATTACCGCAATATCATGAGATGCCTGATCTCCGATAGAGCGCTCCTTCAATTGCAGGATTGAATTTTTAATCAACTGATTACTAATTCCCTTCATGTGTTTTTGAATAACTTTTCTCTGCCTATCCGTTAGTTCAGGTAATTTTCTTTCCAAACTTGCGAAACTCGCTTCTTGTATTCCTAGAGCATACTCTCGAATCTCTTGAATCAACGGGATAATCCCCAGTTGTTGTCGCCATTGATTAAAATAGAGAACCTCCGCTTCAACCTCCTGGGCAATCCCCATTGCAATTTCTTGACGTTTCTCATAATGTTCATCCAATCGTCCCTGAATATCTTCAATCGTTAGTAACCGCTCACCAATTCCTGTTTCACAAGTTCTAGGTAAACAAAGATCAAAAACCAGACTTGTTGAAGCCACTATCTCCCTGTTCAAATAGCGCTGTCCGGTAGCCGCCGCCGAAAAAACAACATCTACACCAAAGAGAGCTTCTTTCATTTGCTCCCAAGAATAAATCTGGACACGGGGATCTCTTTGATAAGGTTCCATCTTAGATAAGGTTCGATTTAACAAACGAACTGTTGTAAAGGGACGTTTCAAAGCATACTTAACCAATAATTGACCAATCTCACCCAAGCCAATGATTAGAATCGTTTGAGCAGACGGTTTTAAAAACTCTAGTAGTTGCATAGCTGTCAAGCTGATAGATAGGGGACGTTCGTTAATACGGTATTGATGATGCATCCGTTTCGCGAATGTCAAAACACGGCGAAACAACTCATTTAAGATAACCCCACTCGTTCCAGTTTCCTGTGCTAGAAAAAAAGCTTGTTTGACCTGGTTTAGAATTTGATATTCACCCAATATCCGAGACTCCAAACCTGTCGCTACCCGTAACAGCTGATGAACGGCAGATAAATCCTCCAAAATTTGTAAATGAGTTTCCAATAATGCCAAATCCAGGTCAAACCATCTGGCTAGAAATTGTTTGCCATAATAGCGCCCGGTATGAAGCTGATCAACAACTAAATAAAGCTCAGTCCGATTACAAGTTGATAAAATAGCAGCTTCTAAGACACTCTTTTCCCGTTTTAAAGCAGTTAGCGCTAACTGAATGTCTTCTTCTTTAAAATGAACTTGCTCCAAGACTTCGAGACTAGTCTCTTGGTGACGTAGCCCCAGATAGAGTACATACATCTAGGTCTCCCTCTCTCATTTTCAAATACCTGGCGATTTCCTCCCGCATCTGTTTAGCCTGAGCGGGGGAGTGACCTTCCGTTGATACTGTAATCGTTAGACCTGTAGCCCGAATTTGAGCTACATTGTAGAAATCAGAATCTGATTTATCTCCGCTATTATTGACCATGACGCCTAAGGGGGCATCCTGTCTAACTTGGTGATTCACAGAAACCTGATCGGTGCAAGCAAAAACAAGATGAGCCTTCGCTAAATCTCCTGTTTGATAGGGACGAGCCACCCAGTCAATCTGCTCCTGTGGAATTTGAGGATCCAAACTCGGACTAATAACCTGTACACTGGCTCCTTCTTCTAGGAGACTGCGAATTTTTCTAGCGGCAACCTGTCCCCCACCCACGATGACTGCTTGTTTTCCTTTTAAATTTAGCATGATGGGATACATTATGAACCTCTTTTTTTGTTTTTAAAAACAGAAGGGCTGCGTTCATAGAGCTGATCTGCCTCTCCTAGCTTGTGATTCAAATAGCGAGCAACGACAAAGAAATAATCTGACAACCGATTTACATAATGCAAATTAACTCGGTTTATATCTGAATCTATTTCCATCAAGGCAACAATTCTTCGCTCCAAACGACGCGTCAAGGTCCGTAACTGGTGATAGTAGGCTGACAAGATGTGACCACCCGGTAACACAAATTGTTGAACCGAAGGGGTTTGTGCCAGATAATCATCTATTTTTTCTTCTAACCAAATCTCTGAGTGAGGAAGTTGCTTGTATGGCCGCGATTGGTTAGCTGTGGCTAGATCGCTACCACAATCAAATAATTCTTGTTGGATAAGGCTCCCTTCTTCGATTAAGCTCGGGAACCCTCCTTGCTCACGAACTAAAGCTATTACCAAACCAAGAAGAGAATTTAGCTCATCCATTGTTCCGTAAGCCTCAACTCTAGGATCGGATTTTGAAACACGAACACCTCCGTAAAGACGGGTTGCCCCTCCATCTCCATATTTCGTATAAATTCTCATCCCCCTTCTCCTTTCAAAATCTGATAGATCCTTTTCATATCTAACGACGAGCGCAATTGGTCTGCCAGTTGATTATAGGCTTGCTCCTTCCTTTCTGCCATACTCAGTCCAGAAATTGGAAGAGGAGCCAATCCTTTCTCTGATCGAATCTGATTTAGATAAGCGCGTGTCCATTCTTGGTTATCAAAAATACCATGTAGATAAGTACCTTGAATGTGACCATCTCGAGAAACAGCTCCATCTAAATGCCTACCTCCCTCATCTTCAATAACTGCAAAAGCTTCTTCCTGTCCAAGAATTTTCGTCTCTCCCATATGAATTTCATAACCCGATAAACAATAAGATCCCTGCCTTGCTTGAACTTGCTTGGTTCTTTTACTCTTCCTAAAAACTGTCTCTATGTCTAGGAAACCCAAACCAGCAATTTCTCCCAATTGGGACTCAACGCCATCCGGATCCAAAAGGCGACGTCCCAGTAATTGATAACCCCCACAAATCCCAAATAGACGACTTCCTGTGTGAACAGCTCTGGAAATCGCTTGGTCTATCCCTTCTTCCTGTAAATAGAGACAGTCCCCAATGGTGTCCTTGCTACCAGGGAGAATAATTACATCTGGAGTACCGAGTTCGGTAGCTGACCAAACATACCGAAGAGAAACATCTACTTCATTCTCCAATGCTTGAAAGTCTGTAAAATTAGACAGACGCTTCAATCCAATCACAGCAATATCTAAATCCTTTGTCTTATCTACTGTTCTTGATTTCTGAGACAGGGCCACACTATCCTCCGGATCAATCGCAACTTGTAAATAAGGAACGACTCCTAAAACGGGTACTCCTGTGAGCTCTTCAATCATATCTATCCCTGGTTGAAGTAAGGCCACATCCCCTCTGAATTTATTAATGATAATTCCTTTTACCAATGCTCTTTCCTCTGGTTCCAGCAAGGCAATGGTTCCATAGATTGAAGCAAAAACTCCCCCCTTATCAATATCTGCTACCAAGATTACCGGACATCCCACAGCCCTTGCTAAGCCCATGTTCACGATATCCTTATCTTTTAAATTAATTTCAGCTGGACTGCCAGCTCCTTCAACGACAATAGCATCGTATTCTTCCCCTAATTCCTGATAAATTTGAAGAATGTCTTCTAGCAAAGCTGGCTTAAACTGATGGTAGGAAGTCGCATCCATTTCTCCTAAAATCTTTCCTAAAAAAATAACTTGAGATCGGTGATCGGAACTCGGCTTGAGCAGAACAGGATTCATCCGTACATCAGGCTCTAACCCTGCTGCTTCAGCCTGAGTGACTTGAGCGCGTCCCATTTCATCTCCTAACGAGGTAATAAAAGAATTTAATGCCATATTTTGCGATTTAAAGGGCACAACGGCCAGACCATCTTGCTTGAAAATTCGACAAAGACCAGCTGCTAATACGCTTTTTCCGGCATCTGATGCTGTCCCTTGTAGCATAACTGCATCTGTCATCTACATCCTCCTCTGTAAAAACTGAATAAAGTCTGAGCGTGAAGACACCAAGGGTGTCCCAATCATCTGATGCATTTGAACAATCCAAGGACTCTCTAAACCAGCTGTTCTTAGCAATTCCTCCTGCTGAAAGAAAACATCCTTAGTTCCTTCAGAAATCAGCTCTCCCTCTCGTAAGAGATAGGCGTAATCACAAGCTTCGTACATTAAATCCATATCATGACTGGATAAAATGATCCCAACTCCCTGAGAAGCTAACTCTTTCATGGTCTGTAGCATTTTCTCTCTTCCAGATGGATCCAAGCCAGCTGTCGGTTCATCAAGTAACAAATAGTGGGGTTGAAGTGCTAGAACATCCGCAATCGCCACTCGCTTCTTCTGACCATAACTGAGGTATTGAATGGGCGCATCTGCAAGCTCCAAAATCCCCATACGTCCTAAAGCACCTTGAACGCGCCTTGCAATTTCTTCATCCGAAAATCCAAGATTTTCCAAAGCCATCGCTACATCATCTCGAACAAGGCTAAAAAAGAGCTGTTGTTCTGGATTTTGAAAAACAAGATTGACTGCTTGCCGGTAAGTCAATAAGGACTTTTTCTTCTTTCCTACTGCTCGATTCTCATAGAAAATCTCTCCCTGCTGGGGAAGAAGTAAACGCATGATCACTTTCATCAAGGTTGATTTACCAGAACCATTGGCACCTAGAATCCCCGTAATCTCTCCTCTCTGAAAAGCCATGGAGACCTTTTTTAACATTGGCTTGCCTTTCTCATAAGCAAAACTAATATCTCGAATCTCCAACATCTGTTCCCTCCTTATCCATCGCATCAAATCGTAATTCCAAAATTTCTTCAAGCTGTTTTTGATGATCTACCAACCTCAGAAACACACTATTGGCCAAATAGGCTAACCCCTTAATCCGCTTCCCCTTCTTACTAAAGGCAAACTTTAATACTAAAGATTCTTGAGCACTGATAAAATCTCCCATCAGTAAAAAAAGGAAGCGATACATCAATAAAATAAGGTCCAGTAACTCCCTTGGAATAGGACTTCGATGCAACCCTTTTAAAATTTGTCCAAAGGGCGTCGTCAATACAAAGAAATAGGTTGCTGCCAAGCAAGCATAGATTCTAAGACCTAACCGAATGACTTGCTGAGGAGCTGATGGGAGAATCCCGATATGTAGACTACCAAATGACCAACCTACCCAATACGAAAGGGGAGTTGTCGACACCGATAGTAATAAGGTGGCGAGACTAAGAAGAATAAAAATAGTCGGATAAAAGTAAAGTCTCACGTAAATTGCAAACGGAATTCGAGCTAGGTAAAAGGTTAGCCAGAAAACAGTGATAAAAAGTGCGACTTGCAAACTCCAAATTCCCGAAAAGCTGATTATGAGAAACAGAAGAAAAAGCAAAAACTTCAACCGTCCATCTAGGTGACGCCAACGATTTTGGTACGCATAATAATCAATTGGAAGCATCTGCTCATCTCCTTTCTCTCGCTACTCAGCTACCTGCTTCTTCCCCCGATAATAGCCTAGAATATAAAAAATAACTGCTGCACCAAAACTCCCCTGTAATGTAAACAAGAGACTTTCCACCTCCGATCCAGCGGGTTCAAAGATTGGCTGAAACCAAGGTTGATAGTCTGAATAAATTTCTGTAATCAAACTTTCAGCAGCTGCATCCGTACCACCGAACTCCACTCCTCTAGGAGCTAGATAAAACGCTAGTAAAATCAATGTGACAACTCCTGCTAACAACAATAAGCTAGATTTTCCTTTCATCTAAAAACCTCCTTAAATACAGGCAAACTATCTGATAGCAGGTTATAGAAAACCACAGTCAATAATCCTTCAACAATCGCTATCGGAATCTGAGTCATCAAAAAAACTCCTAAAAACTTGACCAAAGAACCTCCAAAGCCGCTCACCGGATCTGGAAAAACTAAAGCCAACTGAACAGATGTTGTAATATATGTTGCCAAGTCTGCAAAGGCTGCACAAAGAAATAATGAGACTTGTTGTGACAAATGAAGACGTCTTGCCACACGATAACTAGCAAAACCGACAAATGGACCTGCAACGGCCATTGAAAAAGCATTGGCTCCCAAAGTCGTTATCCCACCATGGGCTAGGAGCAAGGCCTGAAATAGAAGGCAAATGCTCCCTAACACACTAATCACAGACGGACCAAACAAGGCTGTTCCGAGACCAACTCCAGTCGGATGTGAACTAGAACCAGTTACTGATGGAATTTTTAAAGACGAAAGAACAAAGACAAAAGCCCCAGATAAAGCTAGCATAGTCTTGGCAGATGGATCCCGATGAATAACCCTGCGAATTTCTTTAATCCCCAATAGAAAGAAAGGAAGAAACACAATAAACCAAATCAATGACCAAATAGGGGGAAGGTAACCTTCCATAATATGCATAGCAGACACATTCTCTTGACTAAGTAAGGTCAGTAAACAAACGAGAACAGGCACAGCAAGGACTTGTTTCTTGCGATAGTTTCTCAACATATTAATGACTCCTCTTTGTAACTAAAACTGTACTGAAATAACTTAAACCAGCTAAATCATGTACAGAAGACAGTGGGCTTTTGATTTCTTGATCCTCCATAGCCACTTTACTAACCAAATGACTAGTCTCCAATAAATCCAAACGTTCCAATAAAGACCGAACACGATCCATATGATTCGCAACCTTCATAATGACAACTGTATCGTGAAGAAGCAAGGCCTGCTCCAAGGTGTCCTCCGATGCTGTAGCAGGGATCACAGCTAAGGACTGGTCATCCATTGTTAAGGGTAACTGCAAAGTCGCCGCCAACTGGATAAAAGAAGGAATCCCAGATAAGGTCTCTGTTTCAATGTCTGTTCCGATCCTCTCTAACAGATAGCTATAAGTACTGTAAACCATCGGATCACCTAAGGTCACAAACCCTACATTCCACCCGTCCTTTACATCACTAATAATTTCACGCGCAATAGCGGACCATTGATTATTCTTTTCTTGAAAGGAAGAAATCATCGGAAAATGCCGTTGTTTAATACATAGCTGTGGGGACAAGTGTGGTTCCACAATACTCAATGCTAAACTTTTCCCATTTTTTCTGGACTCTGGTGTGTAGAGAATATCAAGATTCGCCAAGCACTGAACAGCCTTCACTGTCACGAGATCACTATCTCCTGGTCCAACACCTATACCATAAAACTTTGCCATAAGTCATCCCTTCCTTCTACGTTGAATATGCTCCACAAAAAGATTTTGAATCCACGGTCTTTCTCCAAGCCCCGTCAAATCAATCTCAACTTCAAATCCCTCTTCTCTTAGACGACTAGCCCAGGAATCTTCTTCTCCTGCCAAGTCATTTTGGGCATGGTCCCCTGCCACCAACATAAAGGGAACTAGGCGAACTCTGTGAACCACTCCCTCTCGTTTCCAATTGGCTATAATTTGCTCAAAATCTGGGTAACTTTCAACACAAGCCAATGTTAAAGAAGAACCTTGAAAAAAATGATCCATAGCCGCATAGGACGTAAAAGAGCTATGCGAACTGCCATGCCCCATAAATAGAGTCACTTCTTCACACGAATCTGTATGATAGGCGGCTATCAATTCCTCAGCAACATGGCGAAAATCTTCTTCCCTAACTAAGAGAGGATCACCTACCACCAGTTTTTTAAATTGTTCTATATAAGGTTGGCTGTCTGTCAAAATTTTATGGTATTCCGAGCCAGGTATGATATGTAGCGGCTGAATAAAAACCTCTTGAATACCTGTTTCTAACAACTCCAAAAGAAGTTCTGCAACAGACGGAATTCGAATCCCCTCCAGTCTTTCAATCTTCTTCCGAACCATGCCCGATGTATAGGCTGAATAAACCATTTCTTGAGGAAATTGAGCTTGAATCCGCTCTTCACAAGCTTGAATCGTTTTTATTCGTGTTTCTCGGTAGCTAGTACCAAAGCTAACCACAGCAATTGCTTTCTTCATTTAGCGCTCCCCTCTTCACTATATACAAATAAAGTCTCCACCAAACTCTGAAAATCCGGTCGCTCAGAAGATACGATATTCTTGTAGCCAGCTTCCTCCATTAAGGTACGGGTTCGCTGCCCCATTACAAAAACAGGGATATTACAATGAGCAGTTGCAAGCCCGATAAAGTCGCGTGCTGCTCGGCTATTTTGCAAACAGACCGCAGAAGATCCGGAGAAATAGTCATCCTCGTCCATAGGTGCCACTTCCCAACCATGCGTTACACAAAGTCTCTCCTGACCGTAATAATCTGCCAACTCTTTCTGCTGATCTAATGAACAATAAATTTGATAATCCTTATTTTTTACTAATTGAGGATCACATAGATACGGGCTCTGAGAGTCTGGATAAAGTCCTCGCTCTTCCATAAAACTCTGAACTAGGTGACCCAAAGCCCAGATTTTGTTCTCTGCAAGTGAACGAATATCTCTAGCTTCTTGCCTCAAATCCTCCACAAAAAGTTGCCAGCTTCCAACATCAGCAAAAGCTAAGATTTCCGACGAGGAGTCCGATACGAACGAAGGTAATTTTTTCATATTTTTTCTTCTAGGGAAACTCCTCACCTGTGCTCCGTAACTTCTTAATAATTCAGATAAACGAGAAGCTCCTTCTTGAATTAGGATTGATTGTCCTTTTAAGGGCAGTGATTCATAGGTATTCAAGTCTTGGCTAAAGTTAACCACATCCCCTACTACAATCAGACATGGAGTTTGGTAATGTGCTTCCTTCACAAGAGCGAGGATTGTTTCTAATGTCCCTATTAAAGATCGTTGCTGGGGATGTGTCGCCCATTCAATAACCGCTACAGGTGTTGATAGAGGATAATTTCTTGCTACCAACTCCCCAACAATAGTTTCCAATCTTCCCAACCCCATTAGAAAAACAAGAGTCCCTTTTAAGGCCGCAATTGCTTCCCAGTTGAGCGCTTGCTCCTCATCTTGAAGGTGGGCTGTAAATACATGGAAGCTGGTTGCCCGATCTCGATAGGTCATTGGAATCCCTGAATAAGTGAGTCCCGCCATTGCTGAAGTCAAACCAGGAATCACTTCAAACGCAATTCCCTCAGCTTTCAACCTCATAGCCTCCTCTCCTCCACGACCAAAAATATACGGATCTCCACTCTTTAACCGGACAACCTTCTTACCAGCCTTAGCTTCTTGGATGAGAATGCCCTCGATCTCCTCCTGAGAGATTGTTTTCTGTCCCACTTCCTTACCAACAAAAATCCTACGACAGCTCCTTGGTACGTAATCCAGAAGAGCAGGATTTACCAAACGATCATAGACCACCACATCTGCACCTTCGAGACATCGTCTTCCTTTTAGGGTCAAAAGTTCCAAATCTCCGGGACCAGCCCCCACTAAGCTAACACAACCTTGGAAATCTTTCTGCATGGCCTACATCCTTTCCGCACCTAAATAATCTTCCAACTCCTCCAATGTCGATACCTGATTGGGATAATTCACAAGCGGACGAGCAATAATCAGACATGCTATTCCCAGTTCCAAGCAAGTATCAATCTTCTCCCGAATTCCGCCAACTGCTCCGCTCTCCTTAGAAACAAATACCTGAGCTTTCGCTCGCTTCCACAATTCTCGGTTACATTCTTTGGAAAAAGGAGCCTTTAAAGCATCAATCTGATCTGCTACTAACCCCAAACTCTCACAATGAGCTACTACTTCTGAAGTAGGAAGGACACGCGCTTGGAAACGTACATTTGGCAGACCAGCTACAAATTGGTCAAGCGTCTTACTACCAGTCCCCAAGTAAACACTGGTAAATCCCTGCTCCCGAATCCAAGCAATCGCTTCCTGTGTTGAATGGACTACTTTGGCACCAGATAAGTCAGTTGTAGTTGGTCGCTCAAACCTTAAATAGGGAATTTGAGCTAGATCTGCGGCTCGTATAGCTTCTTTAGAAACCAAGTCTGCAAAGGGATGAGTAGCATCTAAAATCCCCCGAATTCCCCTATCCTTCACCAAAGCTAGCATTTGTTCAGCTGTCATACGCCCCTGAATAACAGGCTGTCCATATTGAGAAGCTAAATGCCTCCCATAATCCGTGACAACCGAAGTAATGACCGGTAGATTTAAACTAGCAAAGAGGGCTAAAATCGATTGACTATCAGAGGTCCCACCTAATAGTAAGTAGGTCATAGCCGGTACCCCCGAGGAGTGATCATACGGCCATTTTTAACATAGGTTTCTTTATTCCCAACAATCACAATCGAGGTCATATCTACCAAAGTCTCATCCACCTCATCAAGTCTGGTCACAATCATCTCTTCCTCTTTCCGGCCAACATCCTTCCCAATGCCAACAATGGTCGCACCCGCTTTACCCGATTCCAAAATACTTAAAGCTCTAGCCAGATGATCAGGGCGTCCCTTACTTCTAGGGTTATAAAGACAGACTACAAAATCCCCGTCAGCAGCTGCTTTTAGACGCCGCTCAATCATCTCCCAAGGGGTCATCAAGTCACTAAGACTAATATGGCAAAAATCGTTCATCAAAGGAGCGCCTAGTAAGGCAGCTGCCCCTAAGCTCGCTGTAATACCCGGAATGACTCGAACCTCCAAGTCAGAGTCTTCATCCAACAATTCTAAAATCAATCCTGCCATCCCATAGACCCCAGCATCTCCACTGGAAACAACAGCTACAGTCTTCCCTGTTTCTAGTGCTAAATCAATAGCCTTTTGACAGCGGTCTACCTCTTTACGCATTCCTGTTGATACTTTTTCTTTGCCTTCTAATAGATCCTGAATCAGGCGCATATAGGTTGCATAACCAACAATAATTTCAGACTTTTCCAAGGCTTCCAAGGCTTCTTGAGACATCAATTCCTTCTTGCCTGGTCCTAAACCAATTACATATAACATCTATCTACTTCTCCTTTATGAGTTTTACCGATTCAAAAAATAAGAGGACTTTATGTGCTTTAGCAGTATTGTCAGCAATCAAAAGCTTTGGCATCAGCAAGCGCAAAGGTAGCTCCCTGGAAAGCAAAACGCTGACTCAAGACTCGCCCATGACTCGCAAGATCTGCACTAGCAAGAGCCACACTACCGACACCAACCGTTTGCCTTACAAATTCTGATTGGGGATAGTTAGCAGCCACCAACTGCAGTTGCTCTTTCGAATACGTTTCAAAAGGAATTTGCAAGCGTTCTGCTAATTGACAAATAGCCTTTTCCTCTTTTTTAACATCAATACTTACAAGACGAGCTACTTCTCTTGGATCAATTCCTTGTAGTCGGCAAAATGTGTGAAATCCCTCTTCAAAAATTGCTGGATCTAAATCCTTACGTGCCCCAACCCCTACTAAATAAGGCTTCGGGCAAAGACAAACCTGTTTTTCCCTTTCTGAGTACTCTTGCGGCTTTAAGGTCAAAATAATCAATGGGAGATTTTCATCCTTTAGTTTATCTATCTCCTCGCGATCAACCATCTCTAATCCAGGAAGATTTTCTAGCCAATCTTTTTCTTGGTAACAAGCAATCGACTGACCCTGTGCTAGCCAACGATTAAAGGGAACAATGTAGGGGCGAAGGGCCGGTGTCCAAGCATTTAGAGACTTGGCTAATAGGTCTAAGGCAGTAACTCCTTGGACATCTGTAGCCGTTGTGATAACTGGATCTGCCCCAAGGAGTCGCCCAATCGTCCGAGCCCAAGCATTGGCTCCTCCTAAATGACCACTTATAAGACTAATCACATGTTCTGCTTTCTCATCTAAAACAAGAACAGCGGGATCTTCCGTCTTATCTTTGATGACAGAAGCCAGTGAACGGACCACAATCCCTGTAGCCATAATGCAGATAAGGACATCAACCTCTTGAAAGAGTCTTGCAAGTCCTGCCTTGGCTCCGCCTTCCAAGAGATACACCCCTTCTTCCCACAACCGTTGAGGAACTATAATCGAACTCGATTGTGGCAATACAGAAGCGAGACGAAAGGCTGTCTCTTTTCCCTGCTGCGTCAAAGCGACTATCGCCACTCGTGACCTAGGATTCATCATCTATTTGTCCTTTACGAAATTCATGTGCAAACTGTTTATGGTAAAGTTTAGAATAGTAAAATTCTTGACCAAGAAAATCTCCTACGAGAATTAACGCAGTCTTTCGAATTCCAGCCTCCCGTACCTGATCTGCAATTGTTTCTAAGGTTCCCTTGACCACCTTTTCTTCTGGCCAGGTTGCTTTATAAATTACAACTGCAGGAGTTGTTCGAGGATAGCCTCCTTGAACCAATTCCTCAACTACCGTCTCAATCCCTTGAACGGATAAAAAGATCGCCATAGAAGTCTGATGCTGGGCATAACTTCTCAAAGATTCCTTCTCCGGCACTGGTGTTCTACCGGCCATTCGGGTGATAATAACACTTTGCGATACCTCTGGAACGGTATACTCTGTCCCTATACTAGATGCTGCCCCTAAAAAGGAACTAACACCTGGAGTACAGTCAAAATCAATTCCTCTCTTTTTCATTTCCTCCGTTTGTTCACGAATAGAACCATAGATAGAGAAATCTCCGGTCTGTAGACGTACCACTTTCTTGCCCTCACGGACACCTTTCTCCATGGCGTCAATAATCTCCATCAAATCCATACCAGCACTATCGTAGATTTGAACGCCATCCTTGCAGTAATCTAGCAATTTTGGATTTACAAGAGAACCAGCATAGATGACCACATCCGCTTGACTCAACTGACGGTAGCCCTTCAAAGTGATTAATTCAACATCACCAGGACCGGCTCCTACAAAGTGTACTTTTGTCATGACTCTCCTCAACTTTCTTTTTTGCAGGATAGAATAAAGGTGGGATTTTGTGGTTTAAAATAATGTCCCGATCCCAGTCCAGTCCACTGACTTGATTGAATCGATACAAATTCTACATCTACCCACGACATGGAGTCTGCAATTTGATAGGCTTCTAAAGCATTTTCCAATAAGATAAAATTTAAAACCAATCGGCCACCTGGATGTAATAAGCCATGACACCAGGAAAAAATATCCGCCATCTGTCCACCAGTGCCTCCAACAAAGATTGCATCAAAATAACCCGATAGATCCACAGGTGCTAAACCTGAAATCACTTCAAGGTTCTCACATTCAAAATGAGTTCGATTTTTTTGAATCAACTGAACCGCTTCTATTTTTCGCTCAATCGCAACGACTTCTAATTGCGGATATTCCAAGGCAGCCTGGATAGAGATGCTCCCCGTCCCAGCACCGACATCCAAGAAACGTTTGGCTGTCCGTAAGTCCAACTTATCAATCGAGACCGCCCTAACATCCGCTTTTGTCATTGGCACCTTGTCCCGTAAAAATAGAGAATCTTTCATTAATAATCACCACCACATTCATGTCATACGTACGGTCTTCAACTTCTTCAGCGCTATAGATTTCAATCCTTTCTTCGGGATAGCTTAAATTTTCTCCAATGATAAAGTACTTTTGACAACCTCTCATCAAAGATTCCTGAGCTAGTTGATAGGGTCCGATTTTTTGATCGGTTACCATAAAAACTTTCTCAAGAGCAAAAATACGATCATAATCGGGATTTTTCGCATGGCTGCTCGTAATATAACTATCATTCAAGGGTAAAGAAATGCGACTAGCCAAATACTGAATCGAACTAATACCTGGCCAAATGCGAACACTTGTAGGAAACTTCTCCGACAACCACTTTCCAAGACCGTAGATTAAGGGATCTCCCGAAACCAGATAGACTAGATTTTGCTGCGGCATTTCTTTACTAAGAAGTACTGCTAAATCTGCCAATTTCTTGGGAGCTATTAATTCTTTGTGTCGATAAATATCGGGGACAACCGCTAGATGCCGCTTGCTTCCAATAATTTTATCAGCCTGCTGAAATAGTCGATCCTGTGATAGAAGCCCCAAGTCCGGATTCCCGGGACCAATTCCAATAACATCAATCATTGCCACTCCTTTTGTAAGTATTCCAAAGGCTCCGTTGAGGCGAGATATCCTGTCCGAGAAGCAAAGAGAACAACATCAATCTGGACCTCTGGCTTCCGATTTTTAACAAGTCGGAGACAACGTTGTTGAATCTTGTCAACCAGAACCTGATACAGATACTGGTAGCCTGCCTGCTCAATCAAATCTCCAGCAGCCTCTGTTGTTAAACAGGCATCAATATCCCTTAACAAAGGCAAAGGAGCTCCCAGCAGGGCCAAATTAGCAACCAGTGTCTCCATACGAGCATCAGCGTCTTTGCTATGAGTTGAAAAAACTCCTGCTGCAATCTTGACAAATTTTCCCATATGCCCCACAAGCAAAACCTTCGTAAAACCAATTCTTTGAACCTCCTTCAGAATATGGCCTACAAAATTACTCATATTGACAATCAAATGAGGAGAAATTGAAAAATGCTCGCGAACAAAAGCTTCTCCGTAATTCCCAGGGACCAGTACAACTGACCGATGTCCCTGTTGATACAACATTGAAAGTTCTAGACTAATAGCTGCCTTCCAACTATCCTCTGACATCGGATTGACGATACCAGTAGTCCCCAGTATCGAAATCCCACCCTCAATTCCCAGTCGAGAATTATAGGTCAGTTTTGCAACCTCTTCTCCCTCAGGCACAACAATTTCCACATGACCCCCAAAATCTGAACCCAATAATGAACGTAGCGATTCTTCAATCATTCTTCGTGGGGTCGGATTAATAGCAGCCATACCAACAGCTAGAGGCATCCCTTTCTGCGTAATTCTCCCTACACCGATACCACCCTCAATGGTGATAGGTGTATTTTTCCTATCTAGCCGAAAATAGGCGTAGATAAGCAGACCATGAGTCGCATCAGCATCGTCTCCGCCATCCTTTCGGATAGCTGCCCGTGCTCTATCTCCGTCAAACCAAGCATCCTCCACTTGCATCCAAACATCCTGACCGGAAGCAGTACGAACCAAAACACGCTCTACCAAATCTTGTTCCAAAATCATCTGCGCAGCTGCTACACTAGCTGCTGTTGCACAAGTCCCGGTCGTGTAACCTTTCCTGAGTTTCTTTCCATTGACATATGCATAGTCAGAACTTTGATCTATTCCTCCCACCATTCTCTACCCCATTCTTTCTGCTAATGCATTTACAATTGCAGCTGCTACTGTACTTCCTCCTTTTCTACCAAGAGCAACAATAGCGGGTAAAGAGCTAGCATGTAATTGTGCTTTCGACTCAGCAGCCCCCACAAAGCCTACAGGGACACCAATTACAGGTACCGGATCCAATTGTCCTTGATCTACTAGCTCCAAAACTTTAAAAATAGATGTTGGTGCATTTCCAAACACAAATAGCTTGGGGCCTGGGAGAGCAGCTGCATGCTCAACAGCGGCCATAGAACGCGTAATCCCCTTCTCTTTGGCCTCTTTAAAAATCTCTGGGTTATTTACTAAACAACGGTACTGAACACCCAACTTATCCAATAAGGAAGTCCGAAAACCACCCAAAACCATCGTCGTATCTGTAAAAATCGTCCCCTTTTTTCGAAAAACCTCTTGAATTGCTTCAATAGCTTGATTAGAAGACTGAATCGTTTCTAAATAATCAAAATCTGCTGTCACGAGTAAAACCCGTTTTAACATCCACTGAAAAGTCTCCTCTAACTCCTCCAGCTCAGGATACTCTTCTGCTAATCGTTGCTCAATCCATAATAGTTGATCTTTGTCCTTTGTCGATTTATGGTAGCCCATCTCTAATCCCTCACTCCTGATTTTGCTTTGTAGAATAGCGGACATAGTCCTCTGTTTCCACCTGCCCTGCTTGATACAAAATGGCATTCAGCACAGCAACGACCAGGGTTGCCCCACCTTTATAACCTGCATTCACAATACTGGGAAGACTTGATTGACGGACAGCCTCCTTAACTTCTAGAACGTCTAGAAATCCAACTGGTAAAGCTAAGATAGCCGCAGCATCAAGTTCACCCGCATTCATGTTTTCTAATAAATAAGTCAATCCCTCTGTACTTTCTCCAAAAGCAAACAGTTTTGGGCCGGCAATCTCCTTGGCTAAATCAATCGCTTGCTGGGCCCTTGTTTTTCCAGACTTCAAACCACAGCCTTGTGGAACAAGACAGACATAGGTCACCCCCATCTTATCTAAAACTCGTTTATTAATCCCATTCAAAGAAATGGGGGAATCAAATAGGATCGTTCCTTTTTCTTGAAACACAGACAGAATACTCTCTATAGCATCTTGATGGAATTCCAAGGTTTGCAAATAATCAAAATCTCCCGTTGTGTGAATGCAACGTTTAATAATAGACTCCTCCATCTCCGATTGAAACTGATAATCAGGATACTGATCCCTAATCTCTGATTGAATGATTTGAAAACTTCGCTTTTCAATCGAAGATGGATTTTTTATATAAGACATGTAATTTCCTCCCCTAATTCTTCCATTACTGAATCAACCGATATAGACCTTGTATAAAATTCCTAATAGGAGTACAAAAAATTCTACTAGATACATCAGTTTAATGGAAAGAGTGATATCTCGACGTGAAATAGGACGTAATTCGTCTCCAATCTTAGGCTTATCAATCCATTCTCCATGATAAAAATGACCACCTCCGAGTTGGATACCAAGCGCTCCGGCCAGTGGAGCTTCTGTAAAAGCACTATTTGGACTAGCATGCTGATAGCGGTCCCTCCAACCGATTCTTAAAGCCTCTTTTGAATTCAAACGAAGAAGAACCGATGAAGCAATTAACAGAAACCACGTTAAACGTGCAGGAATCAAGTTAGCTAAGTCATCCATCCGAGCGGCTACATAACCAATTGTTTGATAGGCCTCGGTTTTATAGCCAACCATAGAGTCTAAAGTATTCACTGCCTTGTATACAAGAGCCAGTATAGGACCTCCTAAAAACAAAGCCATTAATGGAGCTACGATTCCATCTGAGGTATTTTCAACAACAGTTTCCACTGTAGCTTTAAGAATCTCTTCCTCCGATAAATTTTGAGTCTCTCGTCCTACAATCATTCCTACTTGTTGACGCCCAGCCACTAATCCACCCTGCTCTAAAGCGAACTGAACTTTCCGAGCCTCTAACTCCAAACTTTTAGCAGCCAAGCAGGTATAGGATAGATAAATCCAAACTAGCCAATAGAGCCAAGCATGGACTCTTTGCGCCAAAAATAGTCCAAGGCAAGCTACCAAATAAGTTCCCCCGACAGTAGAAATCCAGAGCAGAGCACCAAACACATGAGGATGAGTCTTTCTTAATGACCAGCCGAGGCAGTAAGAAATCCAGTTCCCCATCCATTTAACAGGATGAGGCCAGTGATAGGGATCTCCTAAACACATATCTAGGGCAACAGCAACCAGAATCGCCATTAGTTGCATCTCAATCCCTCCTTAAACGATGAAGCCATTGGTAGAACAAATTTTCTGACTGATAAAAATGAACATGCAGGTAGCTTGCAAAACTATTCCCTTTTTGATATCCCCCTTCCCAGCTTGCCACCCTCTCGCCATCTCGCCATTTTTCCAAATGTAATACTGGTTGCTCCTGCGTCTCAAAAATAGAATGGTGGAATTCATAACCTAAAACAATCGTTCCCTTCGGCCCAAATAAGGTATCCTCCTTGCAGACTGCTCGACAATACCCAAAGCGTTTCAACCGCTTTGTCATTCGACTGACTCCCTGAAAAATTCCGACCATGGAATGCAAAGCTCCTTCGACTTCCAAAAACTCCCCTAAATACATAAGACCACCGCACTCAGCATAGATTGGTTTTCCTGCTTGATGAGCTTCTAAAACAGATTGACGAAAAGAAACATTCTCCGCTAGCTGGTCTGCAAAAACTTCTGGAAAACCACCTCCAAAATAATAAGCATCAGCTTCTGGCAAACGGGTATCTCTTAAAGGACTAAATGGAACTAGAGTAGCCCCTACCTTTTCGAGCCAGCTCAAATTATCAGCATAGTAAAAGTGGAAAGCTTCATCCTTGGCATATCCCAAACGCAAGGGCAAAGAAACAGAAGTTGAAAAAGGAAGGGAAGCAGGGCGAATGTCTGAATCACAGCAAGCCAATATTCGATCGATAGCAATGGTCTCCAGAGCCCGTCGTCCTAAATCTAGAAAGAGTTGATCTAATTCTGCCATCTCTTCCTGAGGAACTAAGCCTAGATGGCGAGATGGGAGTATAAAAGAGTCCTCTTTTTTTAAATAGCCAAAAACTTCTACATTGGTATAACGTTCAATCGCTCCCTTAATCAACTCGAAATGCTGCTGAGAAGCAACACGATTGATAATGACGCCAACAATTGCGACATCTGGATCGAATTCAGCAAATCCCTTCACAACAGCTGCTGCTGAAGTAGAAGTCGACTTTCCATCCACAATCAAAATGACTGGAATCCCTAATCTCTTAGCCACAGCAGCTGATGACGCACAATCTCGATCCGTTCCTAGACCATCAAACAGTCCCATAACGCCTTCAACTAAAGCAATATCAGCCTGTAACCACCCCTCCTGATAGGTCCCTCTTAAAGCCTCTACATCTGGAATCATAAACATATCTAAATTCCGAGAAGCCCGCTGACTAATCCGACTATGGTAAGCTGTATCAATATAATCTGGTCCTACCTTATAAGGTTGCACCTTATACCCTTTTAAAATTAGTGCCTGGAGTACAGCTAAAGTAACGGTCGTTTTGCCAACTCCACTTGAAGTACCTGCTAAAAGAAATTGTTTCATCGCAACTCCCCCAGAAGAAAAAAAGGTGCTACAAAAAAATCATTTTTTGTAGCACCTTTGCTCTCCACTATTGATCTCCACAACGCTGTGGTGAGGTTCCAATCAGAATCTCATGTTATCTTTATTCTAATATAAAACCGCTTTCATGTCAATCACTAAATTAAGAATTTTGCCAATCTGCCGGATAGGTCACGTAGATAAAACGCGCTTTGTCCGCAACAGAGAACTGAATATCACTTCCCTTAGGAATAAAGAGCACTTCCCCGGGGCCGGCACTCATGACCTCGTCGCCGACAAGGATGTCTAAGCGACCCTCAATGATATAGTCAATTTCATCATAGTCTAAATGCCAAGGGAAGGTGGTCTTCTCCATGGTCATCAGACCCAGACCCAGGCGAGGACTTTCCTCTAGGGTTAGGAGGTCTCTTGTATAGACCTGATCTTTGGGATTGCCCGTATCCAGACGATCCTCTGGACGTACATCCAGGCTTGTTAAGGCGATGGAAGCTACGCCTGCCTTGCTAACCTTTTTAGCACCCACTTTTGTTCCTAATTCCTCTAGCAGAATTTTGCGAACCAACTCTTCTAGTTGGTGGCGTTCAACTTCACCCATTCTAGGTCTCCTTTACACTTCTTTTTTGTGAGGAAATAAGCCAAAAGAACTGCTGTTATTCCCCCTACTAATTTTCCAACCATCATTGGAACAATCATCTCTGGACTTTGACCGGCGGTAAAACCTAGATGGTCTCCGATTACAAAGGAGGCGGATACCGCAAAGGCAACGTTGATGATTTTCCCACGTCGATCCATGTCCTTCAACATCTGGAACATGGCGATATTGTTAGCCAGTGAAGCGACGAGACCTGCCGCTGCCACTTCATTCATCCCCAACGATTTTCCAATTGCGGATAAAGGTTTATTGGCAACTTTCGTAAAAATAGCTACCAAGCCAAAAGCTCCTGCCAGCGTTACCGCGATCGTTCCGACAACTTCAAAGGCTTCTTTCAAAATATCGGTCCCCTCAGGATACAGGCTGACCAGCCACTCATTCCCGGTTAGGAGTTGGGCAGCACCAAAAGCCAGACCTAGGGTCGCAATCATGACAATGATTTGTCCAAAAACTTCAAATCCCTTAATCATTTTTTCAGGAGCCAGGGAAAGACCTAGGAAGATAAGACCAGACACTAGAATAATCGGGATAAGGCTGACAAACAGTGTCCCAATCGTTAGGCCTGGAACCAAAAGACCTCCTAACAAGCAGCCAATCGGCACTGTTACAAGACCATACAGAATTCCTCGGGCCAATAGTGGTCGGTCGTCTTTTTCGATAATTCCCAAGGCGACTGGAATCGTAAAGACGATTGTCGGCCCCATCATCGACCCCAGAACATAGGCAGCAAATTGCCCTACAGCTGGATCCTGGGCGAGGCTCAGCGCTAGCGGAGCTCCTCCCATATCATTGGCAATAAAGGTGGTTGCAAATAGGGATGGGTCGGCCCCCACCAAACCATACAGAGGAACAACAATCGGTTTTAACAAATTTGCTAAGAGCGGTGCTACAACCATAATCCCAGCCATGGAGAGCGCCAAGGCTCCCATGGCCATAATCCCTTCTTCGAACTGCTCACTAAGTCCTAATTTACCTCCGATACACTTATCAATGGCACCGGCAATCATAAACAGGACCATGATATAAATGATGATCTCATTGATACTCATATTATCCTCATTTTTCCTTTAAAATCGAAGAGTGAGTGCCTGTTAAGATTCCTACTCAAAACATCAGACGCTCACCCCACTCAACTCTTTTACCCTGTTGAAGTATCCGCTTCCAGGGAAATTTTATCAATAATTCCGACAATCAACATGTCGATAGGAATCCCTTCTCGACTCAGACCGATACGTGCAGAACTTCCCGTTGTTACGAGAACCTGGTCTCCTTCGCCAGCCCCAATGGTATCTGCTGCAATCACAAGGTTTGTCGCAGCTTGCTTTCCTTCTAGTTGACGTTCCACCACTAGGAACTTCAAGCCATTTAAGCTCTCTTCCTTCCTAGTGGCCCACAAACTTCCTCTGACCTTTCCAACAAACATAAGACTTCCTCACTCTTCCAGCAAAATATGATGGCGCTTCAAGAAGTCCCGAGCCAAGGCGGTCACAATCGTTCCCGGTTCAAGCTTAAAGACAGCTCCGTCCTGCAGATTCATGTCACGTAGTTTCTTTTCCGTGATGAGTTGCTTTTTGGACGAATGAGAAGTGCTTTCCTGACCCTTAGGACTTGACTGGCTCAAATAATGACTGAGACTACCACCCCGAATCCCATAGGAAATCAATAGGCGTTGTGCTTCCTTGATCTTTTGAGCTAGAACTCTTGGGATAGACGAGTTAGATTCCAGTTCTTGAAACCAATCCACTATAAAAACGGATTTCCCTGCCAACATCCGGTAAAAGATTTCCTCCTCTAGGCCTGGCTGGGGAACAAGCTGGGATAAACGAAGTAAGGAGGCCAAGGGCAAGTCTTGAATCAACCAGTCATCCGCTTCATGACTGGTTTCCACTAAACGAAAACCTGCCTGGGCAACCTTTTCCCGCAATTCATCTGTTCCTCGGACACAAGCCCTTGGTAAGGATTCTTCTGCTTGAATCTTATCTAAAATACGGGTGGTCAACTCCTGAACCAGTTTCTCCATATCTTTCATCAGTTCCCCCTTAGTTTTTCTTCAAAATCCGCCCCCGCATGCCCTTCTTAAAGCCTGCCGCATTGGCTTCATCATAGTCAATATGCATATAGGTTGCAAACTGAGGACTTACCCGAATCACAACATCGTCAAAAATTAAGGGGCGTTCGCCGTAAACCTGAACTTGGACAATTTCATGATTGGAGACACCTGCTTTGGCTGCGTCTTCTGGCGTCATATGAACATGCCGCTTAGCAACAATGAGCCCCTGGTCAACCGAAAGTGAGCGGGTGCCATTCACGAGGACAAAACCTGGACTTCCATTGATGTCCCCACTCTCACGAATGGGAGCTTTAACACCCAAAGTTAAACAATCAGTTGCCGATACTTCAACCTGACTAGCCGATCGTACAGGACCAAGAATCACAACATTTTGGAAGGAACCTCTGGGACCAACCAGTGTCAGTCTCTCCTCGCAAGCATACTGACCCGGCTGTGATAAATCTTTGGCCTTGGTCAGCTGATAGCCCGGACCAAATAAGTGATCAAGTGCTTCCTGACTTAAATGGATATGGCGGCCACTAGCCTCTACTTCAAAGGTCGTATCCAGTTCCTCCTGGATACGCGACACAACTTTTTCTACTAATGATTCAAATACCACGGTTTCCTCCTCTTTAATCTTCCACCAATTGCCAAAGCAATTCTTCCAAATTCCGCAAGAGGTGAGCTAAGCGATGAGCAACCTCACCCTTTCCGTCATTTTCCAAATCAATCCTTACTTGACGAAAGAGACTATAGAGCTGGTACAACTCCAATTGCCACCGATCCAAGCGAAAATCGGTTAGGAGATGAGCTTTGTCCAATCCTTGATTGAGAATCGCTTCCCCCAAATCAAGATTTAGACCATTCCCATAATCAGCTAAATCATCTAGGAGGTGACCTTGATACATTTGCGTCAAGATGAGTCGATACTTCTCTAATTGCTGGAGACGGCTGTCTTCGTAAGCCTCATACAGCGACTTTTGGACGAACAAAATCTGAACCAATAAGGGCTCGATTCGATACAAAAAATGCTCAGGCTCTAGAGCCACCTTTTCAGAGGATTCCAAAGGCAATTCCTGCTCCTGTAGGAAAATCTGGATGTTCCGCTCTTTCAGAAAACTCTTAGCAGCCGGTGTCAAACGATCTTCCTTCCTTAACTCCAGCTGACCATCTCGAGAGAGAGCCAGCTCCTTTAGGATTTTACGAATTTTAGCTTCTGTATATACTGGCATCTTAATACTCCCTCAAGCTTTGGCTACAAGCTCCCGAGTTACTTGGGTAAAATAACTTCTACTTCCGCATGCGGGCGTGGAATTACATGAACGGATACCAATTCGCCAACATTTTCGGCTGCTGCAGCGCCTGCATCTGTCGCTGCCTTAACCGCGCCAACATCGCCCCGAACCATAACGGTTACCAAGCCGGCACCAACCTGCTCTTTGCCAACAAGTGTCACGTTAGCAGCCTTAACCATGGCATCGGCTGCTTCAATCGCGCCAACCAAGCCTTTTGTTTCTACCATTCCAAGTGCATTTGCGTTCATTTGATTTCTCCTTTACTTATTCAGCTGTTTTTGATTGGGGTAAAATAACTTCTACTTCTGAGTGAGGGCGTGGAATTACATGAACGGATACCAATTCGCCAACATTTTCGGCTGCTGCAGCCCCCGCATCTGTCGCTGCCTTAACCGCGCCAACATCGCCTCGAACCATAACGGTTACCAAACCTGCGCCAACCTGTTCTTTCCCAACTAGCGTTACGTTAGCAGCCTTAACCATGGCATCTGCGGCTTCGATTGCGCCGACTAAGCCTTTTGTTTCTACCATTCCAAGTGCATTTGCGTTCATCTGATTTCTCCTTTATCGTTAAAGATTTTTACTTAATTGGGCCAAAACACGTGTTACGAGTTCATCGAGCAATTCCTCACCAGCTAGACTGGTATCTACCTGACAACAAGCTTCCTTAACCTCTGCAACTTGGCGCTCGGCTTTCCGTAAGTCCGCCAATTCTTTTGTCCCATAGGCAATGCGCCGAATGTTGAACAGGTTTGCAGGGCTGACATTATCAGAAGTTGCACTGCCTCCAACAGCCCCACAGCCTAAGGTGAAGGCTGGGAACAGTCCCGTTGTAGCTCCGACACCACCCAGGGCAGATCCTGTATTGACCAAGAGGCGAGAAACTGGTTTTTTCAAAGAAAATTCTCGAATAATCGTTTCATCTTGAGTATGTAAGCTCAAGGTATGACCAACTCCCTCATGATGGAGGATCTTCAAGCTCAAGTCACAAGCTTCTTTCCAATCCTTGACGGTATAAAAACCAAGGACTGGCCCGAGTTTTTCATAGGAGTACGGGTGGCCTTTCCCAACCCCGGTCTCTTCTGCAATCAAGACACGCGCATCATTAGGAACGTCAATCCCCGCAGCCTTTCCAATTTCCACAGCAGGTTTTCCAACCATCCGCGGATTCATCATACCATTGGGTTGGATGACAAAAGCTCCCAACTTACGCGCATCCTCTTCCGGTACAAAGTAGGCCCCCTGCCGTTTAAACTCTTCAATCACTTGAGCCTTGCTGACTTCCTCAACGATAATCGACTGCTCGGAAGCACAGATAACACCATTATCGAAAGTTTTCGAATCCAAAATCTGTTGGACTGCTCGTGGAATATCTGCTGTTTTTTCAATAAAGGCTGGGCCATTTCCTGGGCCAACTCCGATAGCAGGGGTTCCAGAGGAATAAGCTGCTCGAACCATGGCATTGCCACCGGTAGCCAAGATTAGATTAGTGTCCTTATGCCGCATGAGTTCATTGGTAGCACCAATAGACACCCGGTGAATACAACTAACCGCCCCTTCCGGACAGCCTGCAGCCAAAGCCGCTTTATTAATAATCTCAACCGTTTCCTCAATACTTTTTAAAGCATTGGGATGGGGTGAGAAGACAATACTATTTCCTGCTTTTAAGGCAATCAGAGCTTTATAGATCACCGTTGAGGTTGGGTTGGTTGACGGAATCAGCCCCGCTACAACACCGACCGGAACAGCGACTTCTGTTACCTTGTTGACAGTATCCTCTCTGAGAATCCCAACCGTACGCATGTCTTTGATTTCTTCATAAATTCCCTGGGAGGCTAGGGCATTCTTGAGTACCTTATCCTCCCAGCGGCCAAAACCAGTTTCCTCTGCTGCCATTTTAGCCAGATGAACACGTTGTTCGTAACAGGCTTTGGCTACAACTTTAACAATCGTATCTATTTGCTCTTGACTCATCTGGGCCAAGATTTTCTGGGCTTTTTTAGCCTTCCGAATGTGGTTCCGCACTTCTTGGATTGAAACCAGATCCCTATCTTCAATATACATCCGATCCTACTCCTCTTCTACTATCTGCATCAAGGCTTCTAGCAATTGTTGCTTATTGGCAAATTTAATGTCCTTCTTGCTGAGCCCAATCCCCTTTTCCTTGTAAGCAAGACTTCGTAATTTCACAACCTTTAGTTTCTGTAACTGGGCCAAGTCATATTTGGGACTTATTACAGGAGTCCAGCTATCGTCATCAAGGACTGGCTCAATAGCAATCCCTTCTTCTGAAGCTTTTGTCATCAACTGCTCAGTTTGCTCATCTAACCGTGCAATGACATGGCTGGTCAGATAGTAAGGCTGTTGCTCCAAAGCTTCGCGTGCTGCTTCAACGGCTGCTCGAACCGCCCCAACATCGCCCGTTAGCTGAACTGTTTTCATCCCTGACTTAACAGTCTCGATATTAATTAACGAGATATTGGCTGCCTTTAAAGCAATATCCGCCGCCACTACCGCTCCTAAGAAGCCCTTGACCTCAATTAAACCAAGTGCTCTACCCGCCATCTCCATCACCTTCTATCCTTAGTATGTCCGCGAATCATCGGCAATGGATTCAACCGTGCGTGCAAAAGCATCACAGGCTGCGCGACAGGCTGACTGAGAACCGACCAACAACCCCCCGGCAAAGTTGGTCTCACTTGGTGGTCCATAGAAGGCTCCAATTTGTACATCTGCAGCTTTTAAAGCCGCAGCCAAACCAACCATGGCTTCTGCTGGTGGAGCAATGAGATAGGCAATCGCGGTTCCTTCTGGAGCATTGGCTGCGGCTGAAAGGTAGGAACCTGCCCGCGCGATACAGTGAGCAAAATAAGGAATACTGTTATCCTCATTCGCACTGATAAAGGCTGCTCCATTTTCAATTTCATAAACAATGACATCCAAGGCGCTGCGCACCTCTTCAGGATTTGGGCCAGCGACAATTCCAATGACCTCACCAGCCAGTTTTGTGGATGCATTTCCGGCTCCGGCATACATACTCCGAGCATAGACAATCTCTACATCAACAGCTTTTGTAGCTTCATCTAAGGCTACATAGGTCACATCATCTGAATCGGAGGTCACAATCCCCAGACTCCGGTGATGCGGTTTCAAGTCTAGTGAAGCAGCCAAGCCTGCATCCACATTTGAAATTAGGAGCGAACTGAGGACAGTTGCTGTTAAACGTTCTTTCTTCACGATTCCTTCCTCCTTAAGATTTCAAGTCTACACCAGACTTTTTATTGTCCAAAATCTTCTTAATCAACTCAGCGACATAGGCTCCTGCTTCAACCGCTGGCGTTCCTCCACGATGGATATTTGACAAAACGGTCCGTCGAGCTTCCGGCATGCCCATGGTTGGCTTATAAGCCAAATAAGCACTCATTGATTCAGCAGTTACCAGCCCTGGCCGTTCACCGACCAACATACAAACAACTTCAGCCCCCGTGAGCTCTGCGACATGATCCATCGCGCCAACCCGCGCATGTTTGATAAACAAGACTTCTGCAAAATCCAAACCAAAAACCTTCAATCCCTGCTTCAAGGCAGGCAAGAAGTCTGCCAAATTGGCTTCGATGGCCGAGGAACTGAGACCATCCCCTACAATGATTTGCACCTTAGCTTGTGGTCGACACCGATCTTTAATAATGGCTTGCTGATCTTCTGGGAAAATCCGCCCTAAATCGGGTCTTGTTAGGTACTCATCCTTACTCTGGGCAGTTGTATGGACAGGGATCATCCCCATTTTTTCTACAAAATCATCTGAAACGTAAGAGAAGACTGCATCCTGAGCAGCAGCATGGTCTGCTCGAAAGCGCAGAACTGACTGTGTCTTGTAGCGGGAACCAGCCCGCCACAATCCCAACCGAGCAGGGGTAAACTTTTTAATCTTCCGATAAGCTTCCTCGTTTAAGGCATGAGGAATTAAAAACTGCTCTTGAATATCCACTTCCGTGATATCCGGGATCATTCCGTCCTCAATGGAACTCTCTTCAAAATGAGGACTCGCTTGAGCCACTGGACTTTCTTCCACTGATTCTGTCACAGGTGCCACAGGACTTGTGGTCATTTCACTCAGCATTGACCGAATCATTTCTTTTAATTGCAATTCATCCACTAGACTATCCTCCTTCTATTGTGGTTGCATAAAGACAGAGCCGTCGCCACCAATATCTGTTAGGCGACCATCCTTCATCAAGCCCATCTTTTCCATCCACTCTTCAAACTCTTTGATTGGACGTTTGCCAAGCAAGTCCCTCATCGCAGCTGTTTCATGATAACCGGTTGTTTGATAGTTGAGCATGATATCATCACCATGAGGAATAGCCATGATATAGTTGACGCCCGCAGCCCCTAGAAGGACTAGAAGATTTTCTGCATCGTTTTGATCGGCCTTCATATGGTTGGTGTAACAAATATCACAGCCCATAGAAATACCTGACAATTTACCCATGAAATGATCTTCCAAGCCAGCCCGAATAACCTGTTTTGAATCGTAGAGATACTCTGGACCAATAAAACCAACCACTGTGTTAACCAAGAACGGATCAAAGCGTTTGGCAAAACCATAACAACGAGCTTCCATGGTCACTTGGTCAGCATCATAGTGGGCATCAGAAGACAACTCCGAACCTTGACCTGTTTCAAAGTACATGACATTTGGTCCAGCTGCAGTCCCGACTTTTAGGGCCGTATCGCGTGCTTCTTGAATAGTCTTCGCATCAAAACCAAAGGCTGTATTTCCCTTTTCAGATCCCGCAATCGATTGGAAAACAAGACCGGTTGGTGCCCCCTGGTTCATAGCTTCAATCTGAGTGGTTACATGGGCTAGTACACAGTGCTGGGTTGGGATTTGATACTCCTCAATAAAGTCGTTAAACTTGTGCAAAACACGTTTGGTACTTTCAACAGAGTCATCTACAGGATTCAATCCTAGAAGAGCATCTCCACAACCGTAGGCAAATCCTTCCATAGTTGAAGCCATAATCCCATCTGGATCATCGGTTGTATGGTTGGGTTGTAAACGCGAAGAAAAGGTTCCCGGACGGCCAATCGTGGTATTGGCCGTCTTGGTAATAACAATTTTTTGAGCACCAAGGATCAAGTCCAAATTGGTCATCAATTTAGCAACGGCAGCTACCATTTCTGAAGTCAATCCCCGTGATAACCATTGGATATCGGTATTGGTTGTCCGATTATCCAAAATCCATTCACGGAGCTCTTCGACCGTCCAATTTTTAATTTTTTCATAGGTTCGAAGATTGACATCATCAATAATAATGCGTGTAACTTCATCTTCCTCATAAGGGACAACTGGATTGTTGAACAAGTCTGATAACTTTAATTGTGCCAATACAACCTTGGCTGCCACTCGCTCCTCAGCAGATGTTGCCGCAACGCCTGCTAGTTGGTCTCCAGACTTATATTCATTGGCCTTAGCCAATACTTCTTTTACAGAAGAAAATTCATAGACACGTCCAAATAATTTTGTTTTCAAAATCATGAATGGCTTCCTCCTTAGGAATCAAAGACCAGCGTCTTAACAACCACTGGTAAAACTGAACCCGCTACAATCGGGTTGCCAATATCGATGTAATCTCCGTTTTGGACATCCACCGAATCAATACAAACGAAGGGATAATCAGCTGGCAGGCGTACAAAGAGACTCTGGCCTAAAACCTTAGCCATATCTTCCCTTAAAACAACGACTAAGGGGAGACCTTTAGCCAGGGTCTCAGCCATCCCAGCAATAATGGCATCCGCATACTCTTCAATTTTTACAAATGACGGACTGCGTTGCCCTTCTAGGGCCAGAGCCACTTGCTGGACCTCATTCTCCAAAGAAAACCAATGCAGTTTATCTTTAATAATTTGGGCCAAGCGGGAACTCTCGAGCTCTTCATCTTCTGCCGACAACTTGAGGACTGGAATATTACGAAGAGGTAGGGTATTTTCAATATAGGTAATGGTGCTGCCACTGACATCTGTTGTATGGCTCCCTGCTCCTACAACCGTAGCCCGGATTGTCTCGCTCGCCTGAATCACCGTTCGCTCTTTGAAAATACGCGAATGGGCCAAGGAGCGCCCCAAAAGAATACCGATATCTCCGTACAGATAGTCATCCAAACCCTGATCAGCTGCCAAAATTGCGTCTGCAACTCCGCCAGAAAAAGAAACACAGCTAATAACTTGATCCAATTTCAAGGCATGGTTGGTGACCAGTAAATCGTAGTAAGGACAAGTTCCCTCTAACCCCACAGCCATTTCTAGGACCTCTGTTAGAATCTGAACCAAACGGTTCAAATCTGAAGGATTGACTGTTTTACCAAGCTCCAACTGCAGCCCTTCCTGCTGAATAATTTGCTGCAGCTTAGGAGCAATATAGGTCAGGCGGTGACTACTTGGATCAAGCTTGATCAAGCGACCGCCGATATCAAAGCAGGCTGTATCCTGGAGGTCTCCTTCTCGAAACAAGGCCAGATTAGATGTGCCGCCGCCAATATCGATATTAACAATCGATGTATGATGCTCCTGAGAATACTGATGACTGCCTGCTCCCTTGCCAGCAATAATACTTTCCAGATCCGGACCTGCTGTTGCCACAACAAAATCCCCAGCATAACCGCTGAGTGCCTGTAAGACTTGAGCGGCATTCTCTTTCCGAGCGGTTTCGCCAGTGATAATGACAGCCCCCATTTGAATGGCTTCTTTTTGGATACCCGCCTTTTGGTACTCTCTTTGGACAAAATCCTTAATCTGATCAACCTCAATCAAGAGCTGATCCGAAATAGGCGTAAACAAAATGTCACTCTTGTACAAAACTGTTTTATTCGTTATATAGACACGTGGGATTGTAAAGACAGATGCAATATTTTCAACAGTTAGCTCTGACAGAACCAGTTGCGTTGTTGCAGTCCCCAGATCCAATCCCACACTTAGGATTTTTTCAGACATGAAAAACCTCCAAAAAAAAGACGCTCAAAGAAGCGTTCCCTATTTGGAACCTCTTCTTCAAGCGTCATTGCTTTCTCATCCACAACGTCGTAGCGAGATTAGTATTTAAAAGTAATCGTCGTTTCTGTCCCCCTTGGACCGGAACGACTTTTTAGTTTTCCAGATAACTTCCCTTGAACAAATCGTTGCACAAGAGTTAAACCTAGACGATGGTGACTTCCGTCACCTTGAATTTTATAACCGTTTCCATTATCGGCTACTAACAGTCTTATTATACCGTCTTTTTCCGATAATTGCAAGCGGATTCTTTTTGCCTGATCGGTTTTTTTGAAAGCGTGTTTAAAGGAATTTTGAACCAATTCATTAACCACTAAAGCCAGGGCTGTTGCACGACTACTTTCCAGAGAAATACGTGATTCTAATAAATAGTCCACCTGGACAGACTCACTTCCCCAAAAAGAGCGCTGAACCGATTCAACAACTCGTTTCAATAAGAATTCTAACCCAGCCGAACCACCTCCATCTGCTGCCAGCAAATCATGAATACTGACAACCGATAAAATCCGTTGCACGCCTTCTTCTAAGGCTGACTGGACTTCTGAACTTTCACTTTGATAGGCTTGCAACCTCAGCAAAGAAACCAGGGTCTGCAAATTGTTCTTCACACGATGATTGGCTTCACGCAAAGCCATCCGTTGCTCCTGATTTTTTCGTTGCAGTAAAGCTTGTTCTGTATTATCGCGATACTCCATTAAATAACAGGCGCGATCGGCTAAAAACTGACGTTTAATCTGGAAACTGTAGTGGCCATAATCCACCGAGGTCACAGATACATTCTTTTGAGATAAGAAGTCCATAAATGACACCGAATCAAGGACAAGGTTGTCATAATGCATGCCATAAATCGAATCCCGGTAAGCCAGCTGCTCACGATAAATACACTGACCCGCAGGATTGGCATACACCAGGTGGCCTCCTTGATTAAAGATAAAAACGCCATCAGACAAACAATCAAACAACTGAAAATCTTGCGCTAGATTCGATACCGTTGAATCTAAAAAGAGCGAGCGATTCTGAAAAAGGATTGGTGAACTAAACTGCCGGTTCACAGCCTCTACAATTAAAGCCCCAATCGTTTGTCCCTGCCAGGTAATCGGGTAAACAGTCTGATAAATGACCAAGCCTTCTTGGGACAGGGCTGACAAACCAATTGAGGCTTGACCTGTCTGTAGGGTCCGAATGACGCCGGGCTCATTCTCCAAATTGGCTACCTCGCCCACAACCTCATGGGTATAGAGACTAGGCCCCTCTAAAGGCTTCCGATGGTAGATGACCATGGCTTCATTGGTTTGATAAATGGTTTGAACATCAATGAAGACATCTTCCTGACGATGAGAGGTCCCCAGCTCCATTTCCGCAGCTTTGTCGAGCAGGTAACAAATGGCTTCTGGATCTAAGTCCGTCTGCTCCCGACACAATTGTTCTATTTTTTCCCTATAACTCATCGTGTAGCACCAATAATTTTGCAATCTCCGCCATCGGAACCCGCTTTTGCATACTGATTGTCCGAATTTGCTTAAAGGCTTCCGGTTCTGTCAGATGGTTCCGCGCCATTAATAACCCCTTGGCCTTTTCAATAATAATCCGATCCCCAATTTTTTTCGATAGTTTTTCCATTTCCTGAGAAAGTGAAAGGTCCTTTCTCCCCTTCTCAATACAGACTTCAATCATTGGGATTAAAGAGCGAGACTGTAAAGGTTTGACCAGGTAAGCACCCGCCCCATACGACTTCGCTTTTTGAATGTAAGAGTCATCGCTAAAGCCGGATAGCAAAATAACGCTAAGCGCTAGCCGATCATCCATGATTTTCTTAGTGGCTGTCAAACCATCCAACAAGGGCAATTGAATATCCATCATCACTAAATCCGGCCGGTATTTTTGGCAGTATTCAATCGCTTCAAAACCATCCGAAGCTTCAGCCACGACCTCGTAGTTGGCTATTTCCAAGAGATGGCGAATATCCAGCCTTACAATCGGATCATCATCGACAATGAGTATTCTCCCTTTCATACTACCCCTCTTTTCTGATTAGGTTCTCGTCACCACAGTACTGGAAAATCCTAAAATTTCTTCCAGACCACTTAGAACAGCTTGTAGGGCAGCTTCGACCGAAGAAACATCGCCCGTCACCACCACAGAACCACTAAAACGATCTACAAAACCAATCTCAATCCCTGCTGCCTTGCTCGCTAAATCAACAGCAATAATCGCAGCTTCACTCGGTGTGATGGTTAAAATACCAATCGCCCCTCGTTTATCACTGGATAAGCCCAACTTTTCAAAAATAGCACTATCTGGATTCGCAATGAGATGAGCCAAGGTCACCTGTTTCCCAGGTACATACTCTTGAATCATCCGCTGTTTTTCTGCCATCTATCTGTCCCCCTATCTTAGAAACTAGCATCCAAAATTGCTAACAAACCAGCCACATCGGCTTGCCTTGGATTGGTCAAACTACATTTATCGACCAGAGCAGCCTTGGCTAATTCCTCCCGACATTCTTGAAAAAGACTGGACAGAACCCCATATTGAGACAAGGTTTTCGGCAATTTCAGCCGTCCCTGGAGACGGTTGACAGCTTCCGTTAACTGCCG
Organism: Streptococcus danieliae; assembly: GCF_013415245.1. GTDB lineage: Bacteria > Bacillota > Bacilli > Lactobacillales > Streptococcaceae > Streptococcus > Streptococcus danieliae_A. Next base: position 47,280 of record NZ_JACBXX010000022.1, read on the forward strand.
GACCCCTTGGCCAGGATTGCTAGCAGAATACCCTAATAATTGAGCTAAGCGTTGATAACGCTTGGCTGTTGCTAAACAATCTGGCGCAATCTTGCCATGCTGGTAACCAGCATTATAGCGGATAACAGCTGGCATCAAGATACTGTTCAGCCGACCATGAGGAATATGAAACCGCGCTCCTGCCGCATGTGCTAAACTATGGTTAATTCCCAAAGAGGCTGTATTAAAGGCCATTCCTGCCAGAGTCGATGCTGCATGCAGTTTCTCCCTAGCTTCTGAGTCCTGACCATTGCGATAAGCTTTGGGCAAATACTCAAAAACCAGTTGAACCGCCTTCTCGGCAAGAGCATCAGAAAAATCGCTGGCCTGGGTTGACACATAGGCTTCAAAAGCATGTGTTAGAACATCCATCCCAGTGTCCGCAGTGATTGAACTTGGCAAGGACTTGACTAAATTCGCATCCAAAATGGCCACATCTGGTAGTAAATCGCGACTAACCAGAGGGTACTTTTGACCCAGATCAGTATCTGTAATGACTGAAAAATCCGTCACTTCTGAACCTGTTCCGCTGGTTGTCGGAATCGCGACAAAACACAAGTCTTCAAACAATCCCTGCTCTTTTGCAAAATAGTAGATGGCCTTAGCAGCATCAATCGCTGAACCGCCACCGATAGCAATCATGGTTTGAGGAACCTTCCCTTGAGCCGCCTGAATCCCTTGAACAACAACCTCAATCGGAGGATCCGGAACAATCTCACTAAAAATTTGAATTTCATTGGAAGAATCCAGATACGTTTCTACCAACTCCTCCAATTGACCTGTTTGAACTAAAAATGGATCAGCAACAATAAAGATAGCCTGATTTTGATAAGTCTTTAATTGTTCCAATGAACCACTGCCAATAAAGAGCTCCGTTTTGTAAAAAATACGATACACTTGGGCTCTCCTTCCTGTACATAACATCAACCACAAGAAGTGAACTAAGACGACTTTGTCCTAAATCTTTCTGTAGTTCCATTGCTAATTGACTCTGTACCTCGTTGTACCTAGGGTCAGTATATCATAAAAGCGGTTTCACAACAAGAAAAAATAGATTGACATTTCCTATTTACTTAGGGACACGGCTTTTTCCTTACCCATCCACCACTTTGCTTTTTCTCTAAAAAAACTAATTACGGTCTGCCCAACGCTCAATGTCTTCCTTAGTAATATTATGAAAAACTTTCACACCGCGTTCGTAGGGAATATCCTGAGCAGCTGAACGGTAATTAATCAAGCGTGCCAAAGCGAAGAAATAATCAGATAAACGGTTGACAAAAATCAGAACCTGATGGTTAATGTCTGCCGCCCAAGAAGTCGCCACAATTTCCCGCTCAGCTCGTCTTGCAATCGTCCGAGCCACGTGGGCCATGGCTGCAATCGGATCTCCCCCTGGCAGAATAAAGGTCTCCAGAGCTGGTGGAAGCGGTGCATAGGTATCAATCCGCTCCTCCAACCAGTGAACTAGACTTTCATCCACCTTATAAGGATAAACACCTTCCGGTGTTGATAGATCAGACCCACAATCAAAGAGATAATGTTGGAGCTGAAGTAGTTCCTCTCCTAACTCGTCGCCTTGATCCATTTGGCTAATCATATAGCCTAACCAGGAGTTTAGTTCATCAATTGTTCCGTAGGCATTGACACGATCCGAATCCTTGGCGATCGTCTGACCTCCAACCAATTTGGTCAAGCCTTTGTCGCCTGTTTTTGTATAGAGTTGCATTTCTCATCACCTATCTTTCTAATATCAATATAGTCGGATTGAGACAATCCTGCTTCATCAAAGGTTGGAAAACTTTCCAAGGCAGTCACTGCAGCATCCATTAAGGAAAACATTAAGGGGCATGCAGAACCCTCTCCAAGACGTAAGCCTAAATCAAAGTAGGCCACAAGTCCCAAGTCCTCGCAAACATAAGCAAAAGCTGGCTCCGGTGAAGCATTGGATAAAAAAACATAATCCAAAACAGTAGGCTGTAAGCGACTGGCCACTAACAAGCCTGTAATCGAAATGAGGCCATCAACCACCGCAACTTTTTTCTTTTGAGCACAGGCTAAAAAGCTACCTGCCATTCCCAAAATATCTAAAGACCCTACTTTTGCAACTACATCCAAAACATCTGTAAAAGGAGTATGTTGTTGTAAGGCTTGTAGAATGACCTCTGTTTTTCGTGCCAAGCCCTGTTGATCCAGTCCAGCTCCATAACCTACCAAAGGAACCGGGTCTCCCCCTAAAATAGCTGCTATAACCGCTACAGAAGTCGTTGTATTCCCGATTCCCATCTCACCGGTTCCAATAACCTGATAACCTTGATCAATCAAAGCAACCGTTTCCTCATACCCAGCCAAAATGGCTGCTATAGCAACTTCTCGACTCATGGCCGGTCCCTTTAAAAAATTAGCAGTCCCTGAACAAAGTTTCCTGTGATCAGAACCTGTAATTGGCTGACAACATCCCAAATCCAAGAGATGGACATCTGAGCCAGCATATTTGGACAGGCCACACAAGCCACTCTTACCCTGTAAAATATTACAGGCCACTTGGTAAGTTGTCGATTGAGGATTTGAAGACACCCCTTCCTCCACTACACCATTATCCGCCACATATACGACTGTTACCTTGGGAGAAAGGGAAACAGGTGGACCAAGAATAGCTGATAAACGGACATAGATATCTTCCAGCCTGCCAAAAGCTCCTAAAGGCTTGGCTAATTGATCACAAAAGGCTTGAGCCCGAGTAATCTGTTTTTGATCCAGGGGTCTAATCGATTCAATGATTGCTTCCAATTTCATAACATCTCTCCCCTTACTCCAGTATAAACTGGTTGCAGTAAGGATCTTTTCTGATAGTAGGAAGTCAGAGGAAGTCTATCTAGCGCTGCCTCTAACAAAGGAATCCTAGCTGTCTCCTCTTTCGAAATCCAAAGGCCAAGGACACTGCCACTATGAGCCACATTTAAACCAAGCAAACCCCATTCCTCTACAAAAGATATCAAATCACTCAAAAATGGCTTCGGAAGCCGTTGGTCGTTCAGCAGGGCACTGTGAATGGCTACTTGCCCTAGAGCTGATAAATCTTGATTCTGACAGGCCTTTTGAAACTCATCCAAGAGTCGTTCTGACGCTTCTTGGGAATAACTTACATCCTGACTCATTCTGATCATTTGACCGGTCACTACCTCCTCTTTAGGCTCCAACATCAAAATCCAGAAATCTGGTTTCCAATCTGTCTGCCAGAAAACCCTACCTGTCAGGGGCTGGATAACCGTCCAGGACTCAAAAGCTACAGAATCGCTGGCTTCAATTTGACAACAAAGTGACGTTAATTTACCAGCACTGGCCTCGTCTGCTCGCCATAAGAATTGAGCTTGGGCTACAGCTAACAAATCTGCCGTACTACTCGCACACCCTTTAGCAACTGGTAACTGACTGAATCGTTGCATATGAGCGGGGATCAAATCCCCCCAAGTCCCTAGCTGCACCAATTCTTGTTGACGAGGCCATAGACACTGACCCGTTGGAGATTCCTGGCACAAAACCCAACTATAGAGATTCACTCCTAGAGAAACAAGAATCTCTTGCCCTTGGTATAAGCTCTGAAAAATTTCTCCACAAGAGCCCGGGCAACTAGCTATCACCCTTCTCATTTTCGAGAACCTCCCCCAAAACTTCTAACAGTCGCCGATTTTCTAGGTGACTCCGAATGCCGACGCGGTAGTAGTTTTCTCCTAAACCTGGATAATTCCAGCAGGAACGTATCAACAGTTTCTGCTCCCACAATCGTTGGCGCAAATCTCTCTGGCCTTTGTACCGGAAAAAAATGAAGTTGGCAGTTGGTCTGTGGACAGATAGAGAAGGGAAGGCTTTAAGCCCTTGGTATAGATAGGCCTGCTCTTTAGCCAACCACTCGTACGTTCTCCGCTGGTAGTCTGTATCCGCCAATAAAACCGGTAAAGCACTAGCCGCTAAATGATTCACTGTCCAAGGTGGCCTTTGTTGCCTAATTTCTTCTAAACAGGTAGCATGGCCTGTTGCCATGTAACCCAGACGTAATCCAGGCAACGCAAAAAACTTTGTCAGCGAACGTACAATGACCAACTTCTCCAATTTCTGAAGAAGGGGAAGTAAACTAGCATCTTCTTCCTCAATAAAATCAATAAAGGCTTCATCGAGAAGGCACCAGGCTCCTCTTCTTCCCAACCACATTACCAACTCTTCTAACTCCGACCTCGAGGACTGAGTACCCGTGGGGTTATTCGGATTGCAAAGAACCACTACATCCCCTTCTTGAACAGCGGCCAAGTCTAAACGAAGACTCTCAAATGTCCAAGTAAATGCCGGCTCTTTGAGAGGGATTGATTGAATCTGAGCTCCAGTACTTGCAAAAGCTTTACGGTATTCTAGGAACGTCGGCTCAAGAATCCAGGCCCGTTTCGGTTGCAACCAACGAGCAAAATCATAAAAAGCTTCCACAGCACCATTACATAAGAGGAAATTCTCAGGTTCTAAGCCATGATAAGTTGCTAGGTAGTCTCGAGCTTGACGCTGCTTTACATCGGGATAAACAGTTAAATGATCCAATTCTCGAATGAGATGATTTCTCACTGCCCTTGATAAGCCCAGCGGATTGATATTGGCACTAAAATCAATACAGTCTGTGGGTTCATAGCCTGCAAGAGCAGCTAGATGTGCTAAATTTCCACCATGCTCAACCGCCTTGATCATACTTCTCCCTCCAAATACCTTTTCAAAGGCTCCAAGCCCTGATCCTCTACCGAGGAGATCTCAAAAATCTGACTAGCTCCCGCTCCCACCAACTGCCGTCTTGCAAAGTCGGCTTCCTCAACGGAAGATACCCGATCCATCTTGGTAATAATCCCGACAACTTCCTTAGAAAACAAGGCTCCAAAACCTTCGGGGAAAAATTGTTGGCGGCTATCCGCTGCACACAGCAAGCCAATGACATCTGCCTCCATGGCTGTGACACTAAGGGCGTTATAAAATTTCCGGTATTGCAGAAATTCTCCTGGAGTATCAATAATGGAGTCATGAAATTGGATTGTTTGTGTCTTCTGATAATCCAGACTCAATCCATGTAACCGTTGTGTCAAGGTTGTTTTCCCAACTCCCACGGGCCCCACAAACATTACTTTTTTCATCACTCCGTCTCCTCTCTACTTTTGCAAGCGTGCCTCTTTTTCTGACAGCTTAACGGTTTCTGAGCTCTTTCGCAAAACACCCTTATTTTCATCCCGTCCCTGCAAATAGTAGAGACGTTCTTCTTGATCCATGGTATTGATTGCTTCGGTTGCCAAGAGCCCAATGCCCTTTTCTGGATCTCGTAAGAGGTTAAAGATCAAGCCGACCTGCAGATCTGGGAAATCCTTCAACATGGCATAGTCCCCATTACTGTCACCACCAATTAGGAGTGGCGCTTGGCCTCCATGGTGAACTGCCATAAAGTTGTTTATGGTTTCGGTTTTTCCTTCCCCTTGCGTTTGCGGATAGTTTTCATCCAATTGGGCTTGAATTTTCCCTTCTTCATCTTTTGCCAAACGCATGGCATAAACATGATCCTCTGGTACTCCATAGCCTAATTCTTTAGAAGTCGCATAAGGAATAATCACATCGATATAAGAAGCCGAATTGACATAGACATCGATTCCATTGGCCATCAGGGTTTGATAAAGGTTCTGCATCTCTGGAACCGAGCGAACGCCTCGTTTAAAGTCAACACTAACCTGACCAGCCTGCCCCTTGAGGCTCTCAGGGCTAGTCCAGGTTTCCTTGGTCAATTCTTCCCCATGGGCTACCTCTATCGATTTTTTGGCCAACTCTTGAACTTCCTCGGAGGTCATCCCAGCATATAAATAAGTTACCCAAGGATAACTAATATCCGAACTAAAAGTATCGCCAATGGCTTCATATAAGTAACGCAGTTTACTACTGAAATCCTTGTACTCGTTGGATTTTTTCACAGCCTCCAAGGATTTATCGCCCTCAAATCCTTTATACTGGCTATAAAGATACTCATAATCGGAACGTAAATCAGCAGCAATTTCTTCGATAGATACATCCTGCCCTTCCTTGTTCCGCAGTTCCTCACCAAAAGTCTCTAAAGGAACATCCTTCCGAATAGCTGCTTCAAATGCATCCGGAGTCATTTTAAAAGCCAAATGCTCAATTTGATAAGTTAAGGTAGCCTCACCGATATCATTGATAACGGTGGTGTTGTCCCAATCAAAGACCGCATAAGGTTTTTGATCTTTGTCATAAGCGGAACTCTTTACCCCATACTCCTCAATCAATTTCTGCAAGCGTTGATGAATCTCCGGCTTCCAATTTCCTTCTAGTAAAATCGAATCTTCCTTTTTCTCCTTCTGCTGCAGACTCATCTCAGCCCCCTTTGGTTTAGCTGCCTCTTTTTCCTGTGACTGGCAAGCTCCCAAGGTGAGAGCCAGACCACAAACCACTAACATACCGTATTTTCGCATGAAACGAACCTCCAAATATCCTCTCTATAGCAAAAAATGGCAGGGAAAGCCCTTGAATCTGTATCCGCTCCATTGCGATTCAAGTCGGCTTCCTTGCCATCCCTTATATTTTGTAAGCATTTACATTATACTCCAGCCCACAGCTCTTGTCAAGATATTTTTGAGAGGGACATGGCGCTTATTACTAGAAGAAAAAAGAAACGCTACTCAATCAACGTTTCTCAGAATTTCCATAAAGCACTAAAAAAGGGATCAAAATCCCTTAAAACTGACGGAAGACATGGGATTCGAACCCACGCACGCTGTTACACGCCTACCGCGTTTCCAACACGGCCTCTTAAGCCTCTTGAGTAATCTTCCATATCACTGACTTAATTAGTATACCACATTTTCAACCAGGTGCAAGTATTTTTGAAAAAATTTTGAGAGACTTTTACAGTTTTTTCTAGCTTTTCAGGTTAAAGAGTGATATACTAGTCCAAGTAATGTAAGGGGTCGTTACGGATTCGACAGGCATTATGAGGCATATTTTGCGACTCATCGGCAGATGTAAAAATGCCAGTTAAATATAACTGCAAAAAATAACACTTCTTACGCTCTAGCTGCCTAAAAACCAGCAGGCGTGACCAAGGTTTGATTGCTTGTGTTAAACTGCGGTCTTATTATTAACAAGCTACGATGAAGGTCAGCCTAGTACCTTCATAAGAGACGAATAGGCTCGCAATCCTTTCACTTGAGCTATGTGTGGAAGAATTGTTAAATTAAGACATAGCCTATGGTTGTAGACAAATATGTTGGCAGGTGTTTGGACGTGGGTTCGACTCCCACCGGCTCCATCTTACCTTCTTATAAGTTTCTAAAACTTCTTATAACTTCATGAAAACCTTGAGAAATCAAGGTTTTTTCTATTTTCCTTCCCAATTCCTTCTTATAACTTTCTATAACTTTTTAGAAAAGTCCGACCCTAAACCCGACCCTAAAATAAAAACTCCGCCGTTTTATTTAAATTCTAGAAAACTAAGAAACCGCCCTGGATTTGGGGCGGTCAGTTCATTCGCGGACTTTTAGTGTTGCAAGTTTTCCCAGAGAATCACCTGCTTGGCTTTGAGGGATTTGGGGACATCGATAATCCGTTGATTGGAAGAGCCTCGAAATTGAAGGCTCAGATCCCTTTTGGTAGCATCATAGCGACCATCCACCAGGATATCCAGCTGCTCCAACAGTTTACGCTTATCCGCTGTCTCCAGCATCAGCTCCTCCCAGGTGTAACCTGTCCAGGACCAGATGTCCTTGGTCGGCAATTCTTGACGGATTTTTTGAACCAAAGGAAGAAGGGTTCCGGTGTTTAAAAAGGGTTCTCCTCCCAAAAGGGTAAGGCCTTGAACATAGGGCTGGGCAAGGTCCTGTAAAATTTGCTCTTCCAGTTCCTGGGTATAGGGAATCCCTGCCCCAAATGACCAACTAGCGCGATTGTAACAGCCTTTGCAATGAAAAAGACAGCCACTAACATAAAGGGAGCAGCGAACGCCCTCACCGTCGACAAAGTTAAAGGCCTTATAGTCCAAAATTTTCCCCTGGCTCCAGTCCTCGCTCTTCCACTCTTGTGGCTTAGGATTGCGCATCCTCGACCTCAATCCAGTAGCGTTCAACCCCTTCACGTCGGTCTTCCAAGACACCGCCACAAGCCAAGATGGTCCGTCGACTTCCCTCGTTGCTTTCATCACAGGTCACCAAAACGCGGGCGATATTCTTGCTGAGGGCTTCTTGTAAGCCCTGTTGGAGCTGTTCCTTGGCATAGCCCTTACGGCGTTGGCTGGGACGAATGGAATAACCGATATGGCCTCCCTGGTTCAGGAGGTAGTCATTCAACCGCAGACGGAGGTGGAGAAAGCCAATCGCTTGTCCCTCTTCATCAAAGCTGACGTATTGAATAGCTGGGACAAAACCGTCCGGCAGGTTTAAACCCAACTCATGATCTCGATTTTGCTCCAACCAACTTGCAAAATCTTGCCCTTCTTCATAAAAACCACCATCCATCGCACTGCCACTGGCTTGAAATTCCGCAAACATAGCCAAAACAGTCTCTTGATCCGCCAAAGTCGGACGACGTAACCGAAGTCTAGATGTTTCTTTTTTCATATTTTGTCTCTCCTATAAACTAGAACTATTCATGTGTTTGACACGCGCAGCAATTTCCTGATGGCGACCCCGTACCATGGGCCGAGCCTGGGGATTGCCCAGATAGCCACAGGTCCGCTTGACCACATCTACAAGATTGGGATCACTTGTTCGGCAAACAGGACACTCAAAGCCCCTGTCTGTCGGATCGAAATCGCCTTCAAAACCACAAGCGTAACACCGATCAATGGGGGTATTGGTTCCTAGGTAACCCACACGGTCATAAGCATAGTCCCAAACAGCCTCCAAGGCCTTGGGGTTTTGTTGCAATACAGGGTACTCACAATAATGAATAAAACCACCACTAGCTCCCGCTTCTGGGTAGACTTTTTCAAAGTCCAACTTTTCAAAGGGGTTGGGATTTTTCCGCACATCATAGTGAAAACTATTGGTGTAGTAACCCTTGTCCGTAATATCTGTGATGGTCCCAAACTTCTCCGTATCCAGACGGCAAAAGCGATCAGTCAGGCTCTCAGATGGTGTCGAATAGACTGAAAAATGGTAGTCGTATTTCTCAGACCAGGCCTCCGTAAATTCCTTCATCCTAGCAACTACTTCAACTGTAAAGTCCTTGGCTGCAGGATTCTGTTCCCAGCTGCCACCGTAGAAAACAGTCGCGACCTCATAAAGTCCAATATAGCCGAGGGAAACCGTTGCTCGTTTGTTCTTGAATAGTTGATCCACAGACTCTGTTTTGCCCAGGCGTTTACCAAAAGCCCCATATTGGTACAAAATGGGAGCGTTGGCCGGCTTGGCTTCCTTGACCCGTTCTATCCGATACACCAGGGCATCCTCAGCCAGCTTCATCCGTTCTGCAAACAAACGCCAAAAAATCGCTTGATCTCCCTTGGACTCCAAGGCAATACGGGGAAGGTTGACCGTTACCACACCAAGGTTCATCCGCCCCGCATTGACTTCGCGACCTGCTTGATCAGCCCAGCCCTGTAAAAAGGAACGGCAACCCATAGGGACCTTAAAAGAACCTGTTAATTCTACAATTTTATCATAAGATAGAATATCTGGATACATCCGTTTGGTCGCACATTCTACCGCCAACTCTTTGATGTCATAATTCGGACTGTCGGGCTCTAAATTAAGGCCCTTTTTTAAGGTAAAAATCAATTTAGGGAAAATAGCTGTTCGCCCTTCTCGTCCCAAGCCCTTGATCCGAATTTGCAGGATGGCCTTTTGAATTTCCCGCTCAAACCAAGAAGTCCCCAAACCAAATCCTAAAGACGTAAAAGGAGTCTGCCCATTGGAGGTAAACAGAGTATTGATTTCATACTCCAAAGACTGCATGGCATCATAAATATCTTTTTTTGTTTTTTCACGCGCATAGTCCTCAACCTTCCCTTCCTGAACCCATTGCTCAGCCTCCTGCAAATGTTTCTGAAAATTCAGCTCCGCATAGGGGGCTAAAATTTGGTCAATCCGGTCCGCCGAACAGCCCCCATATTGACTGGAAGAAACATTGGCGATAATCTGCGAAATTTGAGCGGTCGCTGTTTGGATCGATTTTGGACTCTCGACATCTGCATTGCCAATTTTAAAACCTTGCGCCAACATCCCTTCAAAGTCAATTAAACAACAATTGGTCATCGGTGTATAGGGTTGATAATCCAGATCATGAAAATGGATGTCCCCTTTTTGATGGGCATTGGCAACGTGTGGTGGCAACAGTTTGAGGCCAATAGCCTTCCCAACAATCCCGGCCGTTAAATCACGCTGGGTATTAAAGACCTCCGCATCCTTATTGGCATTTTCATGAACCAAGTGACTGTCCTTATCCAATAACTGTTGCACAGCTTGATTGATATCCAGGGCTGCTAGACGCTTTCGCTCTTTTTGGCTGGCATAGCGATGATAAGCAGCCAGTAACTCCTCTTGCTGGCCTTGCAAGAGTATGGTCGCAAGCAGGTCTCGGATTCTCTCCACAGAACATACAGCCTCACCAAGGAGCTCCTGCTCGACTGCTTGCTGGAGCTGCTTTAGTTCAGCTGGTCTCAGAGGGGAAGTCACATTCTGATTGCTAGATTCCAAGCTTCGATACAATTTCTCACTCTCGAAAGGAACCGTTCGACCATCCCGCTTCTTTACAAGTAGTTGCTGGATTCTGTCATCAGGTTTCATCATCTGTTCTACCTCCCTTTCATGAACTGAAAACTAGTTTATCACTTCACAAAACAAAAATCAATATCTAGTGAAATTTATGAAATCTACACTATATCTTGTGCTTTATATGGACTATAATACTCAAAAATTACTCGGAATTCAAGACCTAGACATTACTTTTAAAGAAGAATGGCATAGTT